>NZ_JAUBPW010000015.1:0-99951 GCF_036700965.1 Microcoleus sp. Pol8_D6
TTTTATTCTTTATATTTGGGTACTAATTCACCAAAGGTACACCTACTAACTGTAGCACTATTTTAGGAAATTGGTATAACTGTATAAATGTCAAGCTCCACGCCGTATTTTCCTAAAAAACCCCGTTTCTGTGTAAGTGCTAATTGAGTTCAAAAATTGCACAAACGACTGCGAATGCCACTGCCGCGAGCTTTTGACAACTTGTATATATAGTGTTCGATCCGATGTGCACTCGGCCCCGTACACTATATATTGTCAAGCAGGCTTCAGCCACGCCAAGGTCGGAGCTGCACTCAAGACTTAGTTGCTGATTAAATATTGCCCTATGGTTGCTCAGTTACAAACCCCTAAACTAAATTTAAACCACAACTTACCCTACACAGTTCAAGGGCTGGTGCAAGTCTTTACAGGCCCGCACCGCTGCTTTTTTACCAGTGTCATGGCTCAAGCCCTCAGAATTGCAGGACAGGGAGCTCCCGTGCTAGCGGTGCAGTTCCTCAAAGGGGGAATTAATCAAGGGCATCAGCATCCGGTGCGGCTGGGGCAAAATTTAGATTGGGTGCGCTGCGATTTGTCACGCTGCATTGAGAATGCTGATTTAGATGAGCTGGAGACGCGATCGATCGAACAATTGTGGCAGTATGTTCAAAATGCAGTGCGCGAAGGTCGTTATTCCTTAGTTATTCTCGATGAATTGAGTTTAGCGGTTAATTTGGGATTGATTCCCGAAGCCGAAGTGGTGGCATTGATTGACAACAAGCCGCATCATTTGGATATGATTTTTACCGGGCCATCCATGCCCCAAAGAATTTTGGATGTTGCCGACCAAATTACTGAAATTCGCCGCAGTTAAGGACAATGATTCAAGTTGCGATCGCCCGTTTGGCGATCGCATTTTTTATGTAAAAAAACAGTATCTAAAAAAAGAGGCGATCGCTTAGCTCAAAGAGCGATCGCACGCTGATCAATTTACCAGCGACGTTACGCTTGAACTACCGGATCGAAAACAACACTCAATCGATCCGCCGGCACCATCCGCTTGAGAATTTTCAAATGACCGTCTGCATCAGACCAACTGCGAAACTCACCCACAACCACCTTTTCCACATTTGGAAGCGAGCGAACTATAGTCCACGGCTTGAGACGTTTTTCTTGCAACATACTAGATAAATCTCCTTGGTAAATTGGAGCAAAAGCCAGTCCCCAGGGTTGGCCACGGTCGAGGACTGGCTTTTGACTTTGCAAACTTGACCTTCTCTAAGAACATAGCACAAAAAAAAGGGTTTGTGATTATATCTTATTTTCGCTTTTTTGAGAGCTATTTTCTACATAACAGATGATTAAACTCAAAACTTGTTAACACTTTAATTCCCAACTCAAAACTATAGCAGTTCTCAATCTTGGTGAGGTATGCCCTATGCCCTATGCCCTATGCCCTATGCCCTATGCCCGCTTATCAAGCGTGCACCTCATGTTACTGAGAACGGCTATATTTAATGACAAACACTTCGACTTCGCGGAGGGTGCAGCCTGACTAATAAATTTTGCCTTCTACCTTCTACCTTCACTCTACAAATCCCGCCGCGACAGCAGAAACCAGATCCCACCCAAACCCAAAACACCGCACAAAACCCCGCCTTCCCACCCAAAAACAGTTCCCCCCGGCAAATGTCCAGGCTTTGCTTTAGAAGTAAAATTCAGCTCCGAATAGTATACCCACTGGCTGTTAACCCGCCAGCCCACTCGATCGCCAAACTTCTCCCAAACTGTAGCATCATAAACACCAGGCTTTCCCCCCAACTTGAGCCACAAACCCTTTTGCACAGAAAAACCGAATCTGCGGTGACTGTGCCGCACCCAAAGTTGATCGATAGTCTGCAAATCCTTAGCTGGAAACTTCCTAATATCTTCCTCACTCAAATAACCCCGTGAATTTTGCTGCATCACCTCCAGCATTTTCACAGAAGTTTCCTCATCAGCACCACGCCAATTTTTAGCAGCCAGCAGCCTGGCCAAGTGAGAATAATCAATACCTTTTTCGGACTCTAAATTCACCGAAACTAGCGGAGTATCCGTCACAGGTTGAGTCGGAACCGAAGGACTAATGACAGTTGCCTGCTGCGACTTTTCCAGCATGGGGACAACAACAACAGGAGGTTTTAAAGCATCCAAAACTTCCACAGCCGATTTGTAGCGATCTTTAACATATTCCTGAATCAACTTATCCAAAACCTGACCTAAATCCTCGCTAATTTGTGTTCCTTTTGGCAAAGCCTCCCTCCAAAGCCACCGGCCTTCAAGCGGATCGTAAAGGTCATCGTGAATGTCCCCGTAGATATCCAGATAAGGCATAACAGAAGTCAGCAAGCGAATGCAAGTCACCCCCAAACTATAAAGGTCGCTAGCAGGAACAGCCCTACCGTGACGCTGTTCTAGAGCCGCGTAGCCAGGAGTTCCCAACTTAGTTCCTGTTTTGGTAGGAGCAGCAGCTACTACCTGTTTAGAAACCCCAAAATCTATCAGCACTAACTTACGATCGCGAGATCGGCGGATCACATTCTCAGGCTTAATATCACGGTGAATTACATTTCGGTCGTGAACAAACTTCAATAAAGGCAACAAATCTAACAGCAGTTCGCAAGTTTTGATTTCGCTATAAGCACCGTACTTATCTAACTCATCCTTTAAATTATTGCCATCAATAAACTCTTGGACTAAATACAAGCGCCCATCTTCCTCAAAATAAGAAATTAACTGAGGAATTTGCGGGTGCTTCAGTTCGTATAACCGCCTTGCCTCTTGTTCAAACAGTCGAACATATTTTTTAAAATGACCCGGTTTCCGCTGAAACTCTTGAGGGGGTGACAACTGTTTGATCACGCACAATTCCTCAAATTTTCCATGATTAACAGCTCGGAAAGTCCTGCCAAATCCCCCATCGCGTAGCGGTTCAGTTGCTGAATAAAGGTCTTTTAGTAGCAGCTTTGAACCACAATTAAGACAATACTTTGTGCCTGGTGGGTTCTGACGCTTGTCTCTTGGGCAATCGAGATTAAGGCAGTATGTCATATATTAAAAAAATGCGAACAAAATTATACTCAGGGTTTTATATTATTCAAGAGTCCGATCGCGAGCTGGTTTTTCTAGAGGCGAGACCTCGAACCTTACGGAGGCGACAGCCACCCTCGCGATCAGAGGGGGCGCTCTCACCAGACTGCCCCTGAGCAAGTATAACTCTCTTGAGGGTTTGACCTCAAACTCGAAGTCCTCATCTAACCTTAGACTCCCCTGTGTGCAATACATTTGATTTAGCGGTCAAAGAGCCACCAGATTAAACAGAAATAGTAATTTATTACCAGCCGCGTGATTTCTGCAACGCCAAAAAAACTGAGGATTCTGCCTGAGATATAATTTTATTACCAGAGAGAAGCACACTAACGGGAGCCACAGCTTCCGTCAACTTCGATCGGCTTTAATATTTTAGCAGCATCAATTATTACCTAACCAGGCGGAATCAACAATCCAAAACTCCTCAACAAACGCACGTTAAAATAAAGACTAGCTTCCGCGATCGCAATCCGACCGCCACCAGACAATTAGCCAGTTTTCCCTCTTTCCTTTTTTCAGCTATTACCAGTTACATCTATTTCCATAGGTCTACTTAATTAGGAACCCTCAGTGACACCAAAACTACAGCCCTCTCCCACTCCCAACTCCCGCAAAAAATCACCAAAAGTCCCCTGGTTCGAGCGGTTCATGGCACTGGTTGCCCTAGGAAATTTAAGCCTAGTATTATTTGACATAACTTACGTCCCCGGGCGAGATTTCTACCTCCGGCAACTGCCAGTTCTAACTCAAGTATACGACCCATTTAAAGGAATTAAACCCCACCGAGACACCCAGCAATATCTAGAAACATTAGAAGAATTAAAAATTCAAGTAGTGCAAACAGGATTGCCCTCTCCCCAAGTAGCAGCCAAATTGCAGGAAATAAACAATCTGAGCGCGAAAATGATCGACGAAGATCCCTTTCGAGTAGCATCAAAAAGTGGCACCCTAGAAAAAATCAAAGACCGGATGCGCGATCGCGTCCCGAATCCGCAAGACTCCGCTAAACAATCATTCCAAAGATTCTGGAGCCAAGACTATTTAAACAAACAAGGCTGGCAAAAAGAAATCAAATGGTTTGACGCCAAAATCAAGCCATTAATTGCCACCAACTATTTCCGCGAGATTGGAGAAAACGGTGAATTCACCGATAACTTCTGGCTAATCGACCTGCCATTCATTGCCATATTTGCGATCGAATTTCTCGCCCGTACCTACTTGATCAGCCGCCGCCACCGCAGCGTCACTTGGCGAGCAGCCATGCTCTGGCGATGGTACGACATCTTCCTGATGCTCCCATTCTGGCGCCTGTTGCGAATATTACCCGTCACAATTCGCATTCACCAAGCCAAAATGCCCGATCTCCAACCCATACGCACCCAAATCAGCCGAGGTTTCGTCGCCAACTTCGCCCAAGAATTGACCGAAGTTGTAGTAATTCAACTCATCAACCAGATGCAACAATCAATTACCACAGGCGAACTCGCTCGTCAACTCTTTCAATCTAAAAAACAGCGCTATTTAGACATCAACAATATCAATGAAATAGAAGCGATCGCCACCCATCTAGTCCAAATAACCGTCTACAAAGTCCTTCCCCAACTTCAGCCAGACCTAGAAGCCCTTCTCCGGTACAATATTGAAAGCTTGCTCAAACAATCCCCCCTCTATCAAGGATGGAAGCAAGTACCCGGCCTGGGAAACCTGCCCGAACAGCTAGCACAGCAATTAGTTGCAGAACTCTCCAAATTAGCCACCCTCGGCCCCCAAGATGCCTACGAAGCCTTCAAAATCGCCAGCGAAGACCCCATAAGCATCAAACTCTCCAGCCAGCTAGTCCAACATTTCGGGCAAGCTTTAGGAACCGAACTGCAACAGCAGCAAACCTGGCAAGAAATACAACTGCTGCTGTGCGACTTTCTAGAAGAGTTCAAAATCAACTACATTCAGCGGTTGAGCGAAGAAGACTTCGAGAAAATTTTAGAACAAGCCAAAGAACTGCAACAGATAGCCCCGCGTTAGGGCGTGTCATGACTCGGAAGTACGCAAACCGTTCGGGCAAGTCTCCCCACGCGATGCCCGCGCGGTAGCGGTACAAAACCGCTTCCACGAACAACCGATTGTAGGCACGCTATCCCCCCACAGCAACTTCTCCTCCGCGCCACAAATCTTTGATCCTTTCCCACTGTTAATCCCGTAGGGCATAACGCTGGCTTTTTACGGCGATCGAACCTTCTAGTCGGCTGTATCTCTCCTTTACCTTCCTTTACATTAACTGATGACAAACCCTAGCCTCTAGGATTTGAAAAAGCTTTAAATCCTTGCCAGCCATGTGTTTACCTCTAATACCAAATTCACGATTAAGCTTAGGTAATTTCCCATAATTAAAAGAATAGCCCTAACCCTCTTCTGTGTCGTAATCCCCTCTGCTCCACCGCTCTACTTATTTTTTTCTTCCCCAATTAGCAATTAGTAATTACCCTGCTGTAACTCCTGCAAATGAAACTTGCTGGAATTGTAAAGTTTCATGTGCGATCGTCATTCTCTACCAGAGTTATCTGCAGGTTTGTGCATCACATCTTCAGCGCGGTAGTGAGTGAGACCGCCGTTAGGGTTCTCACCGGCCTGGGCTGTCATGTTGTTAGCGAGAAAGGTCATTTTTTTATCCGTACATTATATCAATTTATATGTAAGTTTGATGATATTCTACTTTTTAGAGTCAATCTGTAAAGTAAAGTTAAAAACTACTAAAAATAGCTCTAAACCAAGTAATCTATTAGATATGATTGCTAACTGGTTTCCTAAAGGCTAAAAAAAATTACCAATGCTAGAAAAAAATAAGGCGCGTCAGTATCTTTAGTCATATCTTATTCTACCCCTACCATAAAAAATACTTAAGTAGCCATTCTTGTTTAATCAAGTTACTGTCTCAAACTTTTCACTAACTATTATAGATTGCTTTTCAATATATATTTCCTCAGCCTCATTTCACTAAATCCCCTGAGATTTTTCAGCCAACTCGTTACCCCAGGAGTAACACCAATCAATGTCACAGACCTCTGCAAGCACTTTCCTGTCAAACCGTTCTAAAAAAAAGGTGTCCCTGCGCCTGATTTTAGTATTCCCATTCGTTCTGCAAATATTTGCCGCCGTCGGGCTGACCGCTTGGGTGTCGGTACGCAACGGACAAGAAGCGGTCAATAATGTTGCGACTCAACTCCGCAGTGAAGTCTCCGAACGCATCAATCAGAAGCTTAACGAATATTTAGAGGCTCCCCACCTAGTCAATCAAATCAATCTTGAGGCTGTCCGCCTAGGTCAAATTGACGTTCAAGACTTGCCACGCCTAGAGCGCTACTTTGTGCAGCAGGTACAGTTATTTCCGACAGCAGGTTCCATTATGTTCGGTAGTCAAAAATATGATGGGTTTATTGGGGCATTAAAACCTAAAAAAGATACCTTGCAAATCATGGAAGCCGGCCAAGCCACAGGGGGAAGTATTCGATTTTATGATATGACTAAAGACGGAGAGCGTATAAGGCTCATTCAGGAAAAGCCCGACTTCAAGATAGAGGAACGACCCTGGTACGTGGCTGCCGTGAAAGCAGGCAAACCAGTGTGGGGCGAAATATTTTCCTATCACGCTTTCCCAGAAATGGTTTTGCCTGCTAGTGTTGCTCTCAATGATAGTAACGGAGCAGTCATTGGGGTATTCGCTGACCATTTTTTTCTAACACAAATTAGTGACTTTCTCAAAAACATAAAAATCGGTCGTTCAGGGCAAACTTTTATCATCGAGCGCTCAGGACTCATCGTTGCCAGTTCTACCCTACATCAGCCATTTTTAGTTGAAAATGCACAAGCTAAACGCATTGATGCAGTTAACAGCACAGATCCCTTACTAAGCTCTGCTACTAAGCAATTACAACAGCAATTTGGCGATCTAAAACAAATTGCCCAGCGAGAACAGCTTGACTTCTGGCTCGATGGCAAACGACAATTTCTACAAGCGCTTCCTTATAAAGACAATCGTGGTTTGGACTGGTTGATTATAGTCACAGTTCCCGAAGCTGACTTCATGGATGAAATTAACGCCAATACCCAGACTACCATTTTATTGTGTTTAGGAGCCTTGGGAATGGCTACGGTTTTAGGAATATTAACCGCACGCTGGATTACCAACCCCATTCTCCGTTTGAGCGAAGCTTCTAGGTCAATTGCGAGTGGAGATTTAGAGCAAAATGTGCAGGTAAAAGGCGTAGAAGAACTAGAAGTTCTGGGTCAGTCTTTCAACCTGATGGCACAACAGTTGCGCGAATCCTTTGATGCGCTAGCCAAGACCAATTCCGAACTAGAAATCCGAGTAAAAGAACGCACCGCCGAACTCACGGAAGCCAAACAAATCGCTGATACTGCCAACCAAGCTAAAAGTGAATTTTTAGCGAATATGAGTCACGAATTGAGAACACCACTCAATGGAATTTTAGGATACGCTCAAATCCTAGAACGCTCAAAAACGATGGCTCCGAAGGAACTCCAAGGCATCAGTATTATTCACCAGTGTGGCTCCCACCTGCTAACCCTGATCAATGACATCTTAGACCTCGCTAAAATTGAAGCCCAGAAATTGGAACTGTACGCGAAGGATTTCCATTTTCCTTCCTTTTTGCAGGGAGTCGCGGAAATCTGCCGCATCCGAGCCGAACAAAAAGGAATTGCTTTTGTTTATCAACCCAGTTCGGAAATTCCTGCTGGCATCTACGCTGACGAAAAACGCTTGCGACAGGTACTAATTAACTTACTGAGCAATGCAATTAAGTTTACAGACTCGGGACGAGTGACTTTTAAGATAGAACATCTGGAAAAGGGGACAGGTGCAAAGGTACAAAGCCATAACCAAAAGCCAGCCTCACCAATTCACAAAATTAGGTTTCAAATTGAAGATACTGGCGTTGGTATGACACCCGAACAATTAAAAAAAATATTTTTGCCTTTTGAACAGGTAGGAGATAGCAAGCGTCAGGCGGAAGGAACCGGACTCGGTTTAACAATTAGCCAGAAAATTGTTGAAATGATGGGTAGTATCATTCAAGTAAAAAGTCAGTCAGGACAAGGCAGTGTTTTTTGGATAGATTTGGATTTACGGGAAGCGACAGACTGGGCAAATACAACCACGATTGCCAACCACAGAAAGCTGGTTGGCTACCAAGGTAGAAAGCAGAAAGTTTTGGTTGTGGATGACAAATGGGAAAACATCTCGGTCATTGTCAATCTCCTGGAACCCCTCGGCTTTGAAGTAACCGAAGCTAAAAACGGTCAAGAAGCTTTAGAAAAAATAGAAGAGTGTAAGTTTGATCTGATTATCACTGACTTGGTGATGCCAGTGTTAGATGGCTTTGAGATGATGCGCCGTATCCGAAATTTGTCACACTATAAAGACCTAGCAATCATTGCTTCATCTGCCAGTGTATTTGCTACCGATCAACATAAGAGTTTGGAGGGGGGAGCAAACGATTTTCTCGGTAAGCCAGTGCAGGCAGAAGAGCTATTTGAGATGTTGCAAAAGTATTTAAAACTTGAATGGATATATGACGAACAAAAAAATGAAAAAATCAGCCATATTCCCTTTTCCTCTGATCCTCAATCACTTTCTGAATCCAATTCTGTAGTTGCTCCCCCGCCCGGAGAAATTGAACTTCTACTTGAACTGGCGATGAGAGGCAACGTGAAAGGAATTGTGAAGCGCAGCGAACACATAGAGAAATTGGATCAAAAATTTGTGTCCTTTGCTGTTGAGCTGCGCCAGTTAGCCCAAGGCTATCAGGTCAAAAAAATTAAAGAGTTTATTACATCCCACAGGATAGAAAAAGAATGAAGGCAGCAAATATGGAAACAAGTAGCATCTTAATCGTCGATGATAATCCTAGCAATCTGGACGTGCTTTCTGAAGCTTTAGCGGGTTTTGGATGGGAGATATTGGTAGCAACTGATGGCGAAACTGCCATCGAACAGGCTGAATATACTCAGCCTGATTTGATTCTGTTAGATGTGATGATGCCAGGAATTGACGGGTTTGAAACCTGCCATCGCCTGAAGGAAAGCCCGTTGACGAACGAAATTTCGGTAATTTTTATGACTGCTCTTTCTGACATAGGAGATAAGGTCAAAGGCTTTAATCTAGGGGCTGTGGATTACATTACTAAGCCCTTTGAACAAAAGGAGGTGTTAGCTCGAGTCAATCTCCATTTAAAACTGCGTTCTCTTACTAAAATTCTTGCAGATCAAAATCTGCTTCTCAAACGGGAAATTGAAGACAGACTCGCAGCAGAAGCAGCGTTACATCAGCTCGCGCAGGAGTTAGAAAAACGGGTAGAAGAACGAACGGCTGAACTTTCTCAAGCTTTGGATAATCTTAAAAAAGCTCAAGTGCAAATCGTTCAAAGTGAAAAGATGGCTTGCCTTGGTCAACTTGTAGCTGGGGTGGCTCATGAAATTAACAATCCAGTTAGTTTTATCTCCAATAATATTCCTATTGCCAAGGAATATATTGCAGATTTGATCGAGATGACTCGGCTTTGCCAGCACAATGTTACTTCGACATCAGAATTTGAGGATAAGTTCCAGGAGATTGAGCTAGATTTTATTGTTGAAGATTTGCCAAAAATTATTGATTCAATGGCGGTCGGAACAGAGCGACTTTACAATCTTTCTATGTCACTGCGTAATTTCTCTCGGTTGGATACATCGGCACTAACGCCAGTGAATATTCACGATGGGCTAGATAGTACCCTGTTGATTTTAGGTCATCGATTGAAAGGTAAAGGCACTCGCCCAGCTATTAAGGTTATTAAAGAGTACGGCGAATTACCCCTGGTCGAGTGCTATCCTGGGCAAATAAATCAGGTGTTTATGAATGTATTAGCGAATGCAATTGATGCTTTAGAAGAGTCTACGATCAGTTGTCCGCTCTGCGGAGAAAAGCAACAAAGCAATGACAATCCACAGATTCGGATATCCACTGAAATGCTTCAGGGCAACAGAGTTGTGATTCGGATTGCTGATAATGGGCTGGGGATAACGCCGGAGATAATGCAGCATTTATTTACGCCGATGTTTACTACAAAATCAGTGGGTAAAGGGACAGGTTTAGGCTTGTCTATTAGCCGTGAGATTGTAGAAGCAAAACATGGGGGTACGCTGACCTGCATCTCCTCGCCCGAATGGGGGGTAGAGTTTGTAATTGAGCTTCCTATTCAGCATTAGTAATGGGGATTTTTTATGGTGAATCTTAGTTTGGCTGTTTGGTCAATATACTGTTAATTTGGCGATCGCCCATGTCGAATCTACCAATCACCCTCACTGTCAAACTCTTCGCCACCTATCAAGAAGCAGAGGGCTGGTCCGAACTAAAATTAGAATTTCCCAAAGAAACTCCCGTATCGCAAGTCCTAGAACGCCTGAGTGCCACTCCCCCACTGTTCTAGGATTGATCGCACCCGATCACGGTATCCACCAGGAATTGGCCCTCGCCCCACTCCAAAACGGCGATCAAGTCCTCCTCATTCCCCCTGTCAGCTTTTCCCTTCTGCCCTCGGACAGTCGGCCGATGGCGATCGGTTTGTCACCGGGCGGGTGATCGAGCTAAACTGAGAACTGAGGTCTCCCTTCGATCGGAAGAAGTCCTCAAACTTCTTGGAAGAAATTGTTTTACCTAGGAGTGGGTCAAGCCCACTTTTTTTGTTGCATTAGTCGCAGGAAAAGAACTCAGGGCGTCTGACTTGCAAGTTGAGGACTGATTTAGTAGGGGTACCCCCCCGCTTGAGATCCCCTGCTGGGATGTTGGGTAAGTCCCAAAGTTGAAGACGAAAGTCGCAGCCACCTAATCAAACCACCTCAAAGCCAAGCAATCTCAACACCAAATTTTTCCTTGCCCGTGTCCGAGTTCAGGAGTTTTAACTGAAGTATTCGATATGACTCATCCCCTAATCCCACAAATCATTGACTTAGCTACCCCCGTTGCGGAAACACTGGGATTGGAAGTAGTGGGAGCAGTGTTTCACACCAACCAAAATCCTCCCGTTTTGCGGGTAGACATCCGCAACCTCCAACAAGACACTGGTTTAGCCGACTGCGAGCGCATGAGCACAGCCCTCGATGCCGAGTTAGAGGCAGCCGACATCATACCCGATGCCTACGTGCTAGAGATTTCCAGTCCCGGAATATCCCGATTGCTCAGCAGCGATCGAGAATTCATTACCTTTAAAGGTTTCCCCGTGACAGCCAAAACCACCGAACCGGACTCGCGAATCAAAGAGTGGAAAGGACTACTCCTGGGCCGGGATGAAACAGCGGTTTATCTCAATCAAAAAGGGCGACAGGTTAAAATTCCCCGCCCTCAGATTGTCAAAGTTGAACTAGACGAAGGAAAGGAGATGTAAAGGGAAATTTTGAGTTTTGAGTTGTAGGGGCGGTGCCCCTGTGCCCGCCCGATTTGAGTTTTGAGATTGCCTCGCAGCAAGCTGAAAACGCTTGGCTGCGAGTTAATTTTTAACAATCATATCTGTAGCAGCGGGTTGAATAGGGACAAAAAATAAATTGTTACAGCAACGATTTCCCCTAATCATATTCAGGAACTCATCACTCCTCTGTCATCACTTCTACTTGAAATTTTCCCAGTACCAATTACCGATTACCAGTTACTTATTACCACAGCAAAAAAGGAGTGTTTTATATGTCAATGGTTCCCCTGCCCGGACTAAAAGAAATGGTCGAAGGTATTAGCAAAGAACGCAATTTACCCAAACACGCCGTCCAAGCAGCCTTGCGAGAAGCCCTGCTCAAAGGATACGAACGCTACCGCCGTACCCAAAAACTCGATCACTTCAGCGAAGAATACTTCGACAACTTTGATGTAGAACTCGACGCCGAACAAGAAGGTTTCCGCGTTTTAGCCAACAAAACTATTGTCGAAGAAGTCATCAATCCCGATCACGAAATCTCACTTTCGGAAGTGCAAGAAGTAGCTACGGAAGCTCAGCCTGGGAGCATCGTGCTCGTAGACGTAACACCAAATCAAAAAGAATTTGGTCGCATGGCCGCGATCCAAACCAAACAAGTTCTCGCTCAAAAACTGCGCGATCAACAGCGCAAAATGATTCAAGAAGAGTTTAAAGATTTAGAAGAAACCGTTCTTCAAGCAAGAGTGCTGAGGTTTGAGAGGCAGTCGGTAATTTTAGCAGTTACCAGCAGCTTCGGTCAGCCAGAAGTAGATGCCGAACTCCCTAAGCGCGAACAGTTGCCCAACGACAATTACCGGGCCAACGCTACATTCAAGGTTTATCTCAAAAAAGTAGGCGAAGGCTCAACTCGTGGGCCGCAGTTACTTGTTTCTAGAGCCGACGCAGGTTTGGTGGTTTACCTGTTTGCTAACGAAGTACCAGAAATAGAAGACGGGGTGGTGAGGATTGTCGCCGTAGCCAGGGAGGCAAATCCCCCCTCCCGGCACGTCGGCCCCCGGACTAAAATAGCAGTTGATACTCTCGATCGCGACGTAGACCCCGTAGGAGCCTGCATCGGAGCGCGGGGATCGCGGATTCAGGTAGTAGTCAACGAATTGCGCGGCGAAAAAATCGACGTGATCCGCTGGTCTCCAGACCCAGCAACTTATATTGCTAACGCTCTGAGTCCCGCTAGAGTAGATGAAGTGCGTTTAGTTGCTCCAGAAGGCAGGAGAGCTCACATTTTGGTCGCTGAAGACCAACTGAGTCTTGCCATTGGCAAAGAAGGTCAGAACGTCCGTCTCGCAGCCCGCCTAACCGGTTGGAAAATCGATATCAAAGATATTGCTAAGTACGATCGCGCCGCCGAAGACAGCAAATTGGCAGCAGAAGCAACTAGGCTCGAAGAACTAGCAGGCGACTACGACGCAGACGAAGCAGGCTACTACGACGAGGAAACCGCAGAATTTGAGGAAGAGGAGGCAGCCGCGACGGAGGAAACCGAAGCCGCAGTCTAACAACTGTGACATTTACCGAAGAAGAATTCAGAATTCAGGAGCCAGAATCCAGCATGGGTTCTGTGCGACAGGATGGAGAATCGAGCTTTAAAGCCCCCGATTTTAATCGTGGAGCCGAAAAAATTCTTTCCGTGACCCTTACCCCTGACTTGGGGCATGGCGTATTTTGAATTCTGAATTCTGTCTTCTGACTCCTTGTCATAAGATTTTCTATTTTCGCCAGACAAGGAGGATTTGTCCCCTACTTCCCCTCTCACAAGAAATGAAACCGAACTACCGGTGCTGTGCAAGTTGTCGAAAAATAGCTCATAAGGAAGCTTTTTGGCGAGTAGTCAGGCTCTATCCTTCTCATCAGGTACAATTAGATCGTGGCATGGGCCGTTCTGCTTACCTTTGTCGGGAAGCAGAATGCCTCAAAGCAGCTCAGAAAAAAAATCGACTTGGGCGATCGCTCAAAGCGCCTGTGTCTGACGAACTGTACCAAACACTTTGGCAGCGTTTAGCCACATCTGACTGTACATCTTACTCTGGCCTAGCCGGACGAAAAACCGACAATAGTTCGGCATCGACTGTATAAACCCTCTTGGCAGCCCTACCAGTAATTACCGGTAGCGCCAGCTATAAAACCCCAATCCGATCTGCCCACCAGTCTGGAAAGATTTGTGTCAGATTAGATAAGGGTAGGGTACTAGCAGAGGTATCCTCAAGGTGGAAAGGCAAACTTTGAAGCTTGAGAGAGTGGGTTTTGCCAAAACTCAGACTTCGGAGTTCCAAGTTCCCAAACAGACTTGAGAATTCTTCAACCGCAGACTTCAGCGAGTTGCATCTTTTAGATAAAATTGCTGAGCGAGTACCAAAACCCCGATTCCTGACACTGAATCAATCACACCGAATGATGTCGTCATTAGCACAAAAAATCACAATGTAAAAACTGGTTGGCACAAAAGAGGGCAGAGTGGATGAACAACGGCAAAGTAAGAATTTACGAATTATCACGGGAACTAAATTTGGATAATAAAGACATCTTGGCAGTTTGCGAGCGGCTCAATATTTCAGTCAAGAGCCACAGCAGCACAATTACAGAATCCGAAGCAGAGCGCATTCGCAAAACGGCGGAAAAATACGTAGCCAGTAGCCACTCTTCCCCCGGCAAGCCAGCTCCACCCGAAAGAGCAGCAGCGCCATCTAGAGAATCTGGCCCTCACCCTAACGACCAACAAAAAAAGCAGCAAATTTTAGAAATACGCAGTCCCAAAGTACGACCGGCTGGTGCAAACTCCCAGCCTGCAGGCAACGAGGAGAACCAAAATCAGCCGGCGGCAACCGTGGCAACTCCTCCCAAGTCGCCTGCAGCTCAACAACTCCAGCCTCCCGCTAAACCGAATATCAATCGACCTGTACTGTCGAAGCCAAATGTCGCTGTGTCGGCGGCTCCGTCAGAAGTGTCGGAAAATGTAGGTGCGATCGCCCCGGAAACCACCGCCCAGGCTCAGGCACCTGCGGCACCTCAACCGCCGTCGGAAAAGGCTCCAGAACGCACTCAGCAACCACCGATCGCCCCCCCTGCGCCGTCGGCCAAACTCACGTCGCCCCCAGTCAGAGCGGCGTCCGAGTCGGCTAGCCGTACCCCACAAAATCTGGGGAACAAGCCGGTACTCAAACTTGCAAAAACCGAGCAAGAGCAATCAGGACAGTCAGAAACTCTGGAAGCGCCGGCTAAACCCAGCCGCCCCAGCAGACCTGCACCGGGCTCTCCTACCGAATCTCGCGACGCGCAAAGACCGCGCCGGGAAGGCGCTGGTGGTCCAGTCAAAACTCAACTTGCCGATCGACCCCAGCCCGGTGGCCCGCGCCGGAGCCTTGCCCCCGCAACGTCAGCTACCGGGCTGCGTAGCCGCGGCGGTGACACCGGAGCCGCAGGGGATGACACTGATGACAATGAAGAAGATAATACGCCGTTGCTGGGGATTACTCTCCTCGAAAGGCCTTCTCTCCCTCGTCCTGCCAAAAAGACATCGGTCATTTGGGAAGAAGATGATGACGAAAACTCAGATGCTGCCAAAGCTGCCAAGGCTGTTAAGGCAAAACGTTCTCGCCTCAAACCAATAGATGAGGATGACGACGACTTAGAAAACGGCTTGGATATGCCAGCACCAGTCACGGTCAGCCTGTCCCTAGCCCGCCCAGCTAAAGCGAAGTCACAAGCAGCACCCAAGTCAACACCAACTCCGGGCGCACCCGGAAGCAGTGGAAAAAATAAAAGACCGGGCCCTTCTCACGATAAAAGTTCTTCTTCTGGTTCTAGTGGGGGACGCGGCAACCGGGGCAAAACAGCCGAAGCTAAGGTAGAACGTCCAGAAAAGCTGCTGCTGAGCAGACCGATGACCGTTCAGGAACTAGCAATTACTTTGGCAGTTCCCGAAACCGAAATTATTAAGCGGCTGTTCTCTAAAGGAATTGCGGTAAATATTACCGAAACCCTGGACATTCCAGCGGTGAGGATGGTAGCCGAAGAAATGGGCGTAGAGGTGGAAACCCCAGAAAAAGTAGCCCCAGCTATCAAAGTGATCGAGATGCTGGACGCAGCGGATTTGGAATACCTCGAACGCCGTCCGCCAGTCGTAACGATTATGGGTCACGTGGATCACGGTAAAACTACCTTGCTCGACTCGATCCGCAAAACCAAGGTGGCTCAGGGAGAAGCTGGGGGCATTACCCAGCACATCGGTGCTTACCACGTAGATGTGGTACATGAAGGCAAGAGCCAGCAGGTGGTATTTTTGGATACGCCCGGTCACGAAGCCTTTACAGCGATGCGGGCTCGGGGAACACGGGTTACGGACATCGCCATCTTGGTGGTGGCGGCGGACGACGGCGTGCGACCCCAGACAATTGAAGCGATCAGCCACGCGAAAGCGGCGAAAGTGCCAATTGTTGTGGCTATCAATAAAGTTGACAAGGAGGGTGCTCAGCCGGAACGGGTGAAGCAAGAGCTTACTGAGTACGGCTTGGTGGCAGATGACTGGGGCGGTGATATCACGATGGTTCCAGTCAGCGCTATCCGCGGCGAAAACCTGGATACTCTGTTGGAAATGATTCTGACAGTGGCGGAAATGGAAGACCTCAACGCCAACCCGCACCGACCGGCTAAGGGTACTGTGATTGAAGCTCACCTCGACAAGGCAAGGGGACCTGTGGCAACTCTGCTGGTGCAGAACGGCACTCTGCGAGTGGGCGATATTGTGGTCGCAGGATCGGCTCTGGGCAAGGTGCGCGCCATGATCGATGACCGGGGCGATCGCGTAGAGCACGCAACTCCATCCTTCGCGGTGGAAGTGCTAGGGCTGCGGGAAGTTCCTCGCGCCGGAGACGAGTTTGATGTCTTCGCAAACGAAAAAGAAGCGGCAGCGATCGCAAGCGGAAGAGCTACCTCCCAACGAGATTCCCGCCTGCTGCAAGGCGGTCGGATCAGCCTCAGTGGCTTCTCTCAACAAGCTAAGGAAGGCGTTCTCAAAGAACTCAACTTGATCTTGAAGGCAGATGTCCAAGGCTCCCTCGAAGCAATTGTCGGCGCTCTGACTCAACTTCCTCAAAAAGAAGTTCAACTCCGACTGCTGCTATCTGCTCCTGGGGAAATTACCGAAACGGATATTGACCTCGCTGCAGCCAGTAATGCTGTAATTATCGGGTTCAATACTACTCTCGCCACCGACGCTCGCCTCGCCGCTGACCAAGCGGGGGTAGACGTGCGGGAATACGGCATCATCTACAACCTCTTGGATGATATTCAAGGGGCGATGGAAGGCCTGCTGGAACCCGAATTGGTGGAAGAACCTTTGGGTCAAGTCGAAGTGCGCGCTGTCTTTGCGATCGGTCGCGGGGCTGTGGCTGGATGTATGGTACTCTCTGGCAAAGTCATCCGTAACTGTAAGGTGCGGGTGCGCCGGGGTAACAATGTCGTTTACGAAGGTGTCCTCGACTCCCTAAAACGGATGAAGGAAGATGCCAAGGAAGTCAATGCTGGCTTTGAATGCGGTATTTCCTTGAGCGGATTTAGCGACTGGGCGGATGGCGATATTATTGAAGCCTACCGGATGGTTACTAAGCGCCGGACTCTCTCTCAATAGTTTTGAGTTGTGAGTGTTGAGCGGGAAGAGAATTTTTGAGCGATCGCAACCAAATTGCCGATCGCTCGCAACTCTTCTCTTCACTCAATACTCCCAAACTCATCTGACAGTTGACAGTTGACCGAAAGAAGAAGGAAGAAGGAATTAAGAACTTCCTAATCGTCTTTACCCTTGCTTAAAATTTAAAATTCGCTCGCTCAAATAAGAATTACCGAAATAAACCAGATTTCTGCTTGTAAGTCCTCGGTTTGATAGCTAAATATTTACTCCTCGCATCAGATTTCAGAGTCAAGAGTGCATCCCAAAATCTCAAAATCCAAGATTCAAAACTCCTAATTCATAACTCATAATTATTTAAAGTGCGTTCTTTTTGGTCAGATCCTTTTTTGTGGATTCACCTTTCTGGGGCGGCTACACTGCCGATTTTCCTGGGACTGTGCTTGCTGGGACTCGCAGTGGGTTCTCCCCTGCTCCCTGTCTGGTTAGAAATATTTTTAGTGGCTGTAGCCGGTATTGTTCCTGTGCTGTGGATGCAGTGGTTCCGCCCTTTTTACATTTTTAGTATTTTAGTTGTGGCGGTGAAACCGCAGAATTTAACTTCTGTGCAGCAGCAGATTCTGACTCGGTTTAAAACTAAGTTAAATAAAGGACTCGCTCTATTTGTCGCTGTTTTGCTGGCAGTAATTTTGTGGCAGCTTTACCGATTGGCTCCCCTGGCGGCTTCGGTGGCTCCCTTTCCTCCTTCCTGGCGGTGGGCTGGATTGTTGTTGGCAATTGCTGCTTTTTTAGCTAGCAATCTGTTTTTGCAGGTGTCTGCTAGTGTCATGGCGGTTTTGCTGACGCCGGAATCAGAATTTGCAGCGACAAAGCCTTATGTTTTAGAAAAAATTCGGCAGGATTTTACGATCGCGCCTTGGCAAGTTGATCGACTTTTGCCGGCTTTGGCAGCCGAGACAACTGCCGCTGTGGCTGCACCCGCAGAGTCAATTGGGCTAGCATCCAGCATAGGGAATTTGTCAGTCGGCAGTATTGTCAACCCAAAACCTGCTGACACCAACGGCGTTACATCTCTACCCGAAGAGTCGATCGAAAAAAAGTGAAATAAAAAATTAAGAGGGGGACAATTGTAGTTTAAGCTACTTTAATTTGTACAGATGTATGCTGTGCAAAAAATAGGTAAGGCCCCTCTTCGGATAGAGATTATTAATAGTCTTAATATTTAATTTTTAATCGCAGGTTGTGGATATTTTATGTTGGCTCTTTGGAGAGAAGAATCTATAATAGAGAGTGTCAAGGTCAGCTTTCAATCCTTACAAGGGATTAAAACAGAGGTATAACAATATGGCGAATTATCTACCCATCGCACAAGAACCTCAAGCCGCCGATCCGATCGAGCTGTGCGAAGATTCTGAAATCTGGGGCAGTCTCAAATCCGCGATCGGTGCAAGTTCAGGATTTCAACGCTGGCAGCTAGAACTCAATTTTGAGCGTCAGCAGCAAAATGCCACCATCGATCAGCAGGTTCGTTCCTATCTGCGGGAAACTTTAGAAACTTTGGCTTATTGAGTACCCTAAAACCAAATATTGTCACGGTTTGTGAATTTTATAGCCCAATGCTGCTGGCATCCCCTCCAATATGCTAAGTGAGTGCCGATAGTGAGTGTCGAGAGTGAGTGTCGATCGCAACTTCGGAGATCAAATTGCAGGGGACAGTATTTCTCCTTACTTAGTCGGGATTAATTTCCGCCTTCTACTGGCAACACCCACTTGAAAAATTCCGAGAAAATTAGCCTGAAAGCCCCCATACAAAGCGACTGCGGCCGCTATCTATTGACGTGCGTGTTGCCGGAACTGTTTATAATAAGGCTGAAGCAAAATAAAATTAATAGTGCGGTTGTGGCGGTACATCAAACCGTCCCCATCAACATACTTACAAACTTTTTGCACCGTAAGTCCTATTAAATAGTCTACAACCAGAGTAGAAGAAAATGCGCTTAGTAATAGTTCAGTATGCCGGCGATTACGCAGAAGCCTTTGAGCGTTTAGCCAAAGGTGGAAGCGAAACATACTACGCTCAAAAATATTCTGTTGATGCCGTCACCGAGATGGCAAAACGAGCGGAGTCAGTAACAGTTATTTGCTGCATGACACCAGAATTTAACGATCGGGTTCTAGAAAACGGCGTGCGGGCGATCGGTTGCGGATTTAATTACAAAATTGATTCCAAAAAATTGATCGACTTAATTGCCAAGCAAAATCCGACTCATTTAGTCCTGCGGACGACTTTTCCAGACCTTTTTAATTGGGCAATTAAAAACGAAATTAAAACCCTCGCTGTATTTGCCGAATCTATTGCAACAAAAACTTGGCGCAATAAATACCGCAACTATTTCCTATCCCAATTGTTGAATAACAACCAAATAGAATGGGTTGGAACTTACGGCATTACTTCATCTTTATTGTTCAAAGAAATAGGAGTAAAAGCTGATAAAATAATTCCCTGGGACTTTCTCTTAGAGACCAACCCCGGCTCTTTGTCGCCGAAAACAATCCCTGCGGACATCAAAAAAATTAAACTTTTTTACGCTGGCTCGTTAGTACAAAGTAAGGGAGTGGGCGATATATTGAGAGCCGTAGCAAAGTTAAGAGAACGGAATAATATATCAGTTCACTTAAAAATGGCAGGTAAAGGTGAAGAGGAGTTTTTTGCCCAGCGAGTCGAAGAGTTGCAAATTAAAGATTGTGTAGATTTTCTGGGAATCGTGCCAACTCATAGTTTAGAACCTTTAATGAGAGAATCCGATCTCGTGTTAGTTACTAGCAGGCACGACTATCCCGAAGGTTTTCCCCTGACAATTCAGCACGCTTTACGCACTAGAACACCGATAGTAGCTTCGGATCACCCGATGTTTAAAACCCACTTAAAACACGGTATTAATTCGATGATTTTTGAGGCGGGTAACTCTCTGGCTTTAGCAGAATGTATCGAAAAAGTTATTTCGGATTCAGCGCTTTACCACAATCTTTCTGTCGCTTCTCACTCAACCTGGCAGGAGTTGCGTCTGCCTGTCAAATGGGCGGACTTGATCGATCGCTGGCTGGATGATTCTCCTGAAAGCAAACAGTGGTTATTTGAACAACGACTAGCTTCTGGAGCCTATAACTCATGAAAAAGTTAATAATTAGGTCAACCTAATTAAACTTGAGTAGGACTTATATCTAGTCCTGTCATTTAACCCTCATCAGGCAAGTCGTGAGGACGAAGAGTCGTTTCTTAAAGATTTTAACAAATAAGGACTCTTCGTCAGTCCTCTCCTATTGAGTTTTTATTTTGCCTGCATTTTTTGCCGAATCTGCTCTCCGCGCCTAGCCGCAACTTTTTGCCAAGTAAACTCCAAAGCTCGCTGGCGGGCGGCGGCTCCCATCTTAGCCCGCAAATCAGGAGAATTAGATAGTTTTCGTAGTGCCTCCACCCAGGCGTCAGTATCGTAAGGAGGAAGAATTATGCCCTCAACGCCATCACGCACAACACCGCCTCCTCCCATCGGTGAAGCCAGAATCGGCAAACCATGAGCCATTGCTTCATAGATAACGAGTGCGCTACCTTCCTCCAGACTGGGAAAGGCAAAAAAGTCAGCTTGGCGATAGGCAGAACTGTAGTCCAGGGCATAATCAAAGTGAACTACATCAGGACGTTTGAGCAAATGGCTGCAAGTGTGAGCAATTGCCGGTTCGAGGGAGCCAAAAATTGTCAGCTTTCCCTTAATCCCAGCTCGCTCCCAAGCCTGTAAGAGCAGGTGAGTCCCTTTTCGGACGCAGGCAAAACCTAGGAAAAGGACGTTAACTTCCTCTGAGGCCGGTTTTTGGGATTGATAATTGGGGAAACGCGACGGCGACCAACCTTCAGTGGTTAACACCAGTTTTTCTTCAGGAACTCCGGCTTCTTGAAATGATTTTACTACTGCCGGACTGGGACAAAACAGAAAGTCAACTAGCTTGAGTTTTTGCTCTTCGGTCTTAATTTTTTCTGGGGTAATTGTGTGTTGAGGTTGCAATTCCAAGCGAGAGTAAGCATCGTCAAGGATACTCTTAGCTTGCTTTTGACAAGTATTAACTCGCTCCCAAAAAATCGGCTTACTTTGCTTGTTAACGCTCTTTACAGTATCTAATGATATAGCGGGCCACAAGTAGGCAACATCAAAATTTTTGATATCTTTGAGAAAACGCTTCTCTGCCTTGATTTTGGGAGCAGTAGGGCTGCGGTAATACAAGTTTGTCAGTAATGACGGAATTGCTTCAACTATATTTGAGTTGCGGCAGGAGCGATCGCAACTCGGGACAACCATGCGAGCCTTCAGCTCAGGTTTTTGCCATTCTTTGCACACTGAAAAAAATACGTGGCTGATGGCTCGGTCATTGCAATGAATTGGGAATAAAGCACTCAGTTTTAACATGGGATTCATCTTGAGTTAACTAAAGTTTTTCTACTTGTTTCTAAACACGGACATAGAAAAATGAGGCTCGGTTTAGAGACCAGTCTTGTTTGATTGAAAAGTAGATTCTGCCGTCTGACAGTGATTGTATGGTGACAACATAACATTAAGTAAATTCACTGACAAGGCCCTGAACCAAAAATTATGTATTTTTACTGTAAAGAATGAAACAGCAGCATCCAAAATGCACTGAAAATTTTTCCAAGATGTTTGGCGTCCTAGTAAATAGGGCTTTTCAAGCGTTTTAGATAACGTGGCGATTGAAATTGCTGTTACACCTACTCTCCTCCTGGATATTACGTACTAAAATCACTGATCGAAAACATCCAGGGTACAAGCTCCCGGATCGCGGCCGCGGATCAGGCCTCACTCACCTGGGCATCCGAGCGAACGGAGAATGGTACAGGCCGCTTTTGTGGCATCTAAAATCTCAAATTTCAAATCTCAAATCCATCGACCGGGTATTAAACCCGGATTTGGTATAGCAGAAGGAACAAGGAAGAAGTTCAACACCCGTGCTCCCTCCTTGGGGGAAATCAGAAGGTAAATGCAATAAAATCAATGGTTGGGGCTATTAAAAACCTCCGGTGGCACCGAAAAGGTTGCTAGATCATTACCTTCCAAAGGGCGTTGTGGAGTTAAAAAACATCCTAGCTGCTTTTCTTAAAAAACAGCTAGGATGTTTGTATGGCAAACTATTTCAGGACTTTAGCCTGCTGTTGCCAAAGCTGGATTCTTAGTTTTGCCGATCGCCAAACATTTTTTAACAGCAGCAATCACATCTTCCACATCTGCATCTGTTAATTTGGCCGAAATCGGCAAGCTAACTGTATGCCGCCCAATGTAGCCAGCATTCGGATAATCTTCGGTATGCCATCCAAACATTTTTTGATAGACAGGATGTTCCGGCATACTCATATAATGTACGCCGACACCGATATTTTCAGCATTGATAGCGTCGAGAAATTCGTCGCGGCTGATTCCAGTTTTGGCTTCATCTACCAGGATGGTGTACAGGTGATAAGCATGAATTGTATCCGGTTCGGAGTTGGCTGGCAAAGTAATCGGCAAATCCGCAAATGCTTCGTTGTAGCGCTGCCAAATCTGCTCCCGCCGCTGCCAGTAAGGCGTGACTCGTTTCAATTGATGAATGCCGATCGCAGCTTGCAGATCCATCATATTGTATTTAAAACCGACTTCCACCACTTGGTAGTGCTTGTAACCCGAGTCGCTGAAGCGCTTCCAAGCATCTTTGCTCATACCGTGCAGCGCTAAAATGTTGAGCCTGTCGGCGTCTTCTTGACTGGCGGCCAGAATCATTCCTCCTTCCCCGGTCGTAATGTTTTTGGTGACATAAAAGCTGAAGCATCCGAAGTCGCCAAATGTGCCTGCTTTCCGTCCCTTGTACTCTGTTTCGATCGCGTGAGCACAGTCTTCAATTAACTTCAAGTTGTGACGGCGAGCAATCTCGCAAAGCGCATCCATATCGCAGGGACGACCTGCGAAGTGAACCGGCAAAATTGCTTTAGTTTTTGAAGTGATTTTAGCTTCGACTTGAGCCGGGTCAATATTCATTGTCACCGGATCTACATCCGCCAATACCGGTGTTGCCCCGGCGTGGATGATGGCATTAACTGTAGCGCAAAAAGTCATCGGAGTAGTAATGACTTCATCCCCCGGTTCCAAGCCAGCAGCGAGGACGCTCAAGTGCAGTCCCGCCGTACAGGAATTGACTGCAATCGCGTACTGGGAACCCTTGTAAGCATTAAATTCGTCTTGAAACTTCCTGACTTTAGGGCCTGTACCCAACCAACCTGTTTTCATGGTTGCCACCACTTCTTGAATTTCAGAATCTTCGATCGCCGGAGCACCGAAAACCAAGAAACGGTCTTTTGAACGAATAGGATTGTTGTTCATGTTGCTAGTCTTACCCAGTAAGTAAACTTGATCAAATGGAAGTGTTAATGAATGCAGTATCAGCGTTTTTTATCCAGATCTTTTGCTAATACCTTGTGTAATGGCATCTTTTGTATAACAAGCTTACTAATGACAAGCCGTTTTTTCGCAAGCGCCTGACCCTGACAGAATTTATATATTTTAAGATAGAGAATCTGCAATGTCCAGTAGATCGTATTTCAGTTTATGGGTGATACACAAGCTCTTACCCGCATTTTTTACTTTAAATATTTTTTTAAGAAAATGTTTTCTTTCTCTATCAATTTTTTGTAAGGTGTCGAACATCTATCCCAAGAAAGATTTGACAGAGAAGTTATCTGATTTGTGATTTTTAATTTTAGAATTACGGATGACACATTCCCGTGAGGTTTGGAGCTTGGGTGGAGTTAGATTTTGTTTTAAATCGTGTAAAATCTAGGCAAATTTTGCACAAAAAAAATGTAACTCCCCTGTAATTGATGCAGGTTCAGCAACATTCTGCGCTCGCTCGAAGCAATCAACCGTCCTTGACCAAATCCACTACAATCGAGGCAGACGAATCTTGTTCAAAATGTCTTGCAGCCGTTCTGAAACGCCGCCCAATTGTTCTGACAAAGCTACAAGTTTGCCGTAAGCTTCAACTAAGCGGTCGCCCTCAACATAAACTTCTGAATTCGGATAATTCTTCATCGCCTCCAGCAGTGTAATCTCGTTATCATTAGTTGCAGACAGCACCAAGGCCTCGCGCAAAGCTTCTCGATTTGCATTCCCAGAAGGAGTGCGAATTACCTGACCCACTTCATCGAGAATTATTTCGCCAACCTTGCTGTTAAGCGTCCGATCCAAAAAGCTTTGACTGACTTTCACTGGTCTCGTCAGACTGTTGCGAACGGCTTCCGGGTCTTTTTTTGCTTTTCCCAGCAGCATTTCTAACGCGGGCGACATTTGCCCAGTTTCTGCAAAAATTTCTAATTCGCTGACGGGTAAAGTCATTCGGATCGCACTGTATTTGAGCACTACCTTTTCGGCAGCCGCCGCAGCATTACTGTAAAATACAATTCCCGCGCCTGCTGCTAAAAATAACGTCCACCGCTTTTTGAAAAATGATCTACCCATAGTCAAATCTCCTAACATCTTTTTCTACTTCGACTTTGACACATCTCATTAGTTACTGCACAGGCTCAGGTCTTCGGCAAATGCCAAATTATTCGATCGCCCCAGCACTTATACCATTTTAGATTTTAGATTTTAGAATTGCGAATTAGTGAGGACGATCATGGTTTCCAGCATCAGCCAAGAGTTGCATGATTTTTGGGAACTGGTATTCCCTATATCGGATGCTAGGCAAAAAACTCGGTTCCGGGCGCTGCTACTGGCCTCTTTGAGATTTGAGATTTGAGATTTGAGATTTGCGAATTAGTGAGGACGATCGTAGTTTCCAGCATCGGCCAAGAGTTGCATGATTTTTGGGAACTGGTATTCCTATATCGGATGGTAGGCAAAAAACTCGGTTCCGGGCGCTAGTACGGGATTTTGACTCTGTGCGCGGTGCACACCCTACTGATTCTATCTCCCCAACTCCTGAGCCTACCAAAATGCCGAACGCCAGCTCTTCTATCAGTGAAGGCTGGCGCTGGGCTTAAATTTATTTTATATATTTAGGGTCTTTATGAAAGCTGACCCCAATTGAACGAATTACAAGCGGTTTATGATTAGGGCCTTTAAATTTGCTGACCCCAATTGAAGCCACATCATTATCATTACAGGGATCGCTGGCAAACCAGGATTTCATAATAATTTCTTTATATTTCTAACTTTTCCTTGCGTCAGATAGATATTTGTCTCGATTTGTAAACTTTTGTTACTTCGACTTCGGGGAGCGGCCCTCGGCGCGCTGCTCCCAGCGAAACAGGAACACCATCAGGGCCACCACTCCGACTTGTAGAGCAAAATTAGGCAAAGCAGAGCCAATTTCCCGGCCAGAGGCAATTTTAGCGAGGAAAACCAAGCCGCCGATAAAGCCCGAAGCGCCACAAGCTACGTAAACAAACTGTCGCAGAGGCCGGTAGGGAGTGGCCATTTCTGCGGTTAAACGCTCGTATTGTTGGCGGCTAAGGTTGCGCGGGTTTTTTGGGATGTTTGTGCGATCGTCCGAATTTGGAGCTGGCATAGATTTAGAAAATAAGTAAATTAGGATGGAGCCACAAAAACCCGATTTATACCAAAAATCCTCCGGCTGAGGTGGCCAATATGGTCGAAAAGCCTGGTTTTTGGTACTGTGGGCCCAAGTCGAGTGAATATTAGACTAGAACAAATATCTCACAACTGCCGAAATAAATCATCGCTGAAGCAAAAGCACAACTGTCTGCAAACAGCCGACAAAAACGCCCAAAATGCCTCCTAAATTTACAATTCCCTGCAACTCGCTTTTGACAATTCCCTGAATTGCTAACTCCAACTCTTCAGGAGAAGTACCTTTGACTCGATCGACAATCACCTGGTCAATATTCAAAATCGGGATAGCCTGAGCTACAATATTTTCTAAATCCCGCTCTAAATAACGCTCTAAAACCAAAGCCAGTTCTTTGCTGACAATTTCCAGGGAAGCGCTCATCACCGCTGAAGTTTGCAAGCGATTGAGAATCAACCGCGAAATATTTTCCCAGTCAATAGATTTGCTCAACCCCTCAAGTACATCTGTACCCCGCTGTTGAACATAGCTGCGAACGCTGTCGCGCATAGTTTTTCGCAACTGTCTCACAGTCGAAACCGGTAAATTTTGCATCGACAAATTTTGCAGCCATTCCTGAATTCGCCCGCGAATCCCCAAAGAAATAGTTAACTCTGCTAAGCGCTGATTTGTCGCTTCTCTGTCATCAAGACAAAAAGTCCGCAGCCGAGTTAAAGTATTGCGCAAACCAAACAAATTTGCTACTACCCAATAAGTGCCACTGGTTTTTTCTCGAAACCCTTCATCGATGATCGAAATATTGCGATCCGTCAAAAAGTCAATTAAAGCCTGCCGCAGCACTTCCGGGGGTATTACTACCTGCAACAACCACTCAGCAAGCTGAGCTGCCTGAGATTCCGTTAGCTGAATCTCCAGCAAAACTTGATCAAAAATTTGATTTAGCTGAGCTTCTAAAAAATCTTCCCGGCGCGCCAAAACTTTGAGAATTCGCGGCACAGATTCCCCCAGCAAATCTCGCAAAATGTTAGCGAGAATTTTAGCGGTTTTTTGCTCTGCGTCTGCTTTTACCTGATCCAGCGCCAACTGCAACAACCAGAGAATCACCGACTGCATCCGCTCGGTTTGCAGGAGGCGGCGCGCCAAGTTTTGCAGTTCCTCCGGCGTCAGCAGGGAACCCATAATTGTGTCGGAAATTCGCTTTGCTAAACGCTCTTGGTTGCGGGGGATCAAGCCTGGAGTGAAAGGCAACTGCCGCCCTTTGATGTAAATAGCTCGATAGGGGCGGAACAGCATTTTGATAGCTATATCGTTAGTGAAATAGCCAATAATTCCTCCCACTACAGGTGGGGCCAACAACAGCCAAATGTCAGACGGATTCATAAGATTTTAGATTTTAGATTTTAGATTTTAGATTTACTCCACAGATGAATCTGGGGGTTGAACCTTGGTCTAAAATTTTGATCGGGCGTATTGGCTCGACCGAAACTGCAAGCATTTTTAATTGTCAATTGCTTTGGCTAGTACCAATACTCCCATCATAGCTCCGGCAATGGGGTAGTGGGTGGCGGTGGCAAATCCGGCTTTGTTGGCGATCGCGACTTGCTCCTGGCCGATCGGGAATTTTTCTAAACTAGGATTAATGTAAGCATATTCTTGAGTCATTCCAAATTGCTGAGCAATGGGCACTACGAGACTGTCTAGATAAAACTGCTGAAAGCTCCGCATTAGGGAATTGCTGGGGCGGTGGAGGTCGAGAATAGCTGCTTTGGCACCGGGTTTGAGTACGCGGTGCAATTCCTGAAGACTGCGGGGGATGTCAGTCACGTTACGTAGGCCATAACCCATTGTGGCGCAGTCGAAGTAATTGTCAGCAAAAGGCAAGTATAGGGCGTCAGCTTCTACCCAGGAAATGGGACTTGCAGGGGTGAGAAAAGGTTGATCGCGCTTGGCCGCCACGGCCAATTGTTCGGCGGAAAAATCTACTCCAAATACGCAACCGGTCGGCCCTGCTTGTTTAGCCAGCAACAAAGCTAGATCCCCGCTACCGCAGCACAAGTCTAAACAAGTATTTCCGGGGCCAGCACTGCTCCATTTCACCGCCATTTGCTTCCAAATCCGGTGTTGCCCAAAACTCAACCAGTCGTTCAATTGATTGTAAACTGGTGCAATTCGATTAAATATAGTTTTAATTTGTTCTGCGTTATTAGTCATTAGTCATTGGTGATTGGTAATTTGTAATTGGTGGCTAGTTTGTCATCACGTAAAAACAATTAATCCGTGCATTCATGTCATGCTGTCGCCAGTCATTAATGCTTTGTATTGTTAGCTATCCGCGAGATTTTGTCTTGAATCCTTCGTTTGCTATTATTTTCAACTCAAGACAAACAGCCGACTAATAACTAATGACTGACAACTAATGACTGATGACCCCGCCCAAAAACAGGTACAAGCTCCCGACAATTGTCGTGGATATTCCAAAATTTTAGACTTTTGTTCAAGCTCCAAGATTCACTGCGCTGCAAGTAAATCTAAAATCTAAAATCTAAAATCTAAAATCGACTGACTGATGACTAATGACCCTGAAAACTCGTCAATACCAAAGCAACTTCTTGAGCGGCGAGGTGAACTGTTGTGAGTTCGTCGGGGCGCAGGGAACAAGGTTGCTTCCACTGCATGGAAATCAGGGCGATTGATCGACCTTTGTGAACCACCGGGATGGTCAGGTGAGCTTGAATGCCGGATTTCTGATAGTGCGGCAGACTCGCTAGGTTTGTGTCGAGTCCAATATTCACAGCACCCTGAATAGTTTGAGAGGTAATTGCTTCTCGAACCAGAGGATCATCTGCCAGCCAATTTTCCACAGGTGAACCAGTGGTGTGACAGCCTTGGAGTGGCATCAAAACATTTCCGTCCACCAGTTGCAAAATGCAACAGTCCGCCAAAAAATTATCACTTATCGCAGTAGCAATTGGCTCTAAACTTGCTTCCAAACTCGGATAATCCACAGCCGTTTGCATAATTGTTGCTAACAGTTGTATTTGATTTTGGGCGCGATCCAATTCCTCAGTCCGCTGCTTGAGAATTTCATAAGTCTCGGCCGCTTTTTGCACCACCATTTTCAATTCGTTCGGGTCCCAAGGCTTAGTGATATACTTGTAAACCTGTCCTGAGTTAATCGCATCCACCAAGTCTTCAATGTCCGTAAAACCAGTCAAGATAATTCTGACCGTATTCGGAAACTGGGGTACGGTTTTGCTCAAAAACTCCGTCCCCTTCATTTCGGGCATCCGCTGGTCGGAAATGATGACGGCGACCTCGCCTTCGATGCCGAGGACTTCCAAGGCGCGAATTCCGCTCTCAGCTTTGAGCACGTTAAAATCTCGTCGGAAAGTGCGGTAGAGTAAATCCAGATTGTCTGGTTCGTCGTCTACTACCAGCATTTTGGGCTTTTTCGGTCTGTGTAGGGTCATGAGCTGGCGTTTAATTTGATCTAGCTCTGAAATGGCATTATCCATAACAATACGATAAACTCCCCTTTGTAAATTTAGGCGAGCAACTATTCTGTAACAATAGTCTCATAACTCACTTACTATTAATCTATCGCTCTGCCGCGACACGAGCCTTGCCGGTATCCAATAACACATAACTTAGCGCTAGTTTTTGATTCAATTATGACTGATACACCGCAAGATTCCTCCCCTCCTGCATCTGCACCCTCCACCAATGCTGTGGATGCTGAAAAGTTAATTCGATCGCTCCGCCGCAAAGAAGGCACTTGGGTAGAGTGGGGACAGGCCTGCACAGCACTGCTAAAAGCTGGCTACAACTCTCAAAGGATTTTTGAAGAAACTGGTTTTGAGCCAATTCAGCAAAATCAAGTAAGCGTCGCAGCCCAAGTTTACACCAGCATGGTAAATGCTGGGGCTTCAGAGGAAGTTCGATCGCACTTTTTGGGCAAAGGTAGCGATATCTTATACGAGTTTCGGATTCTCTCTCAAGTAGAGCGTGCCGGGGCGGCTGCTTTGATGCTAACCCACAATTTGGATGTTGACGATGCTCGCCAAGTTGCTAAAGCGATCAAGGAGTTTTCGCACTTCGGGAGTCTCCCCCAAGGGTTCACAGACACTCCCGGCGATGCTATGGCTTACCAATGCTGGCAATTAGCGAGACAGAAAAGCGATTTGCAAGAGCGATCGCGCTTAATTGCTCGCGGTTTAAAATTAGCTAGCAGCCCAACCGCTAGGGCGCAAATCGAGCAGTTGCTCGTTGATTTTACCGTAGTTTCCAGACGGGAAGCGCCCCGCTTGCCCGTCTATCGGCTGGATACCGAAGAACAATTGCCGCGCGTTGTCCCGGTTGTGGGCAAATTGCCGCTTTCTACGACAGATTTGCTGGCAGTGCCTTTGCCGGAGGAAATCGAGCCGTTCCGAATGGTAAAATTTTCTGGAGCCGGAGCTTGGGTGGCGATTCCCGGATGGCAGGTAATTTTGAACGCTGAAGATCCGGTGGCTGTTTTGGAAATGAGCGATCAATTGCCGGTACCGCTGCAAGGCAAAGTTGAAGAAGTTTTGATTATTGCCGATCGAGCTCAAAGACAGTGGGATGCTGACAGTTATTTCCTCGCAGATAACGCTGGCAATTTAGAATTGTACTGGTTTGAACAATCCCCAGATATTCCTATTTTGGGGCGAGTTGTGCTGGTGATGCGTCCGAAAAAAATTGTGGATGAAGACTATACCAAAGATGGATGGCAAATTGATGATTAGTCAGTGGTCAGTTGACTGTTGACTGTTGACTGTTGTCAGTTGACGGTTGTTAGTTGTTACTTGTCAGTTGTTGTTGGTTTTAAGAACGGGTTCTCCGGTCGTTCCAAAATACATAAATTTTATGTGGGTGGAATGACTAATGACTAATGACTAATGACTACTGCGGCGGTTTCGGTTCTTGAATTTGCGGAACAGAATGCTGTTTCTTAAATCGATTAAAGCCGTAAACCGCAGCCCCAATTAACAGAAAATAAGGACTGTAAGCCAACAGCCAAATACCCAAACCAAACAAACCTAGCGTCAATTCACCCACAGAATGAGTCGCTTTCCCCCAAGTTTCCTGTACCCGCAAACCTAGAGAAGGTTCGGGAGTTTGTTGAGCCGATACTGCTGCTTCTAGAGTTAAGCTAATAGTCGAATAGGCTACTTGATTTCGCAAACTTTTTAACTGAGCGTCAATGCGTTCGATCGACTCCCGAATATTGCTCAACTCTTGAGCAGCTTTGAGCACGTCGCCGACAGAACCCGATCGCTCCATAATTTTTAACACCATTTCCTCTGATTTGCGAAGGTTTCGCAGCCTAGCCTCGCTGTCAACTAATTGATCGGTAACATCCTCAGCCGTCAGAGAACGGTTCTCTACAGTTCCGAGTTTGGCCAAAGCGTCTAAAGTCGTTTCTAAACGTTCTTGAGGCACGCGAATCTCCACAGAAGCCGTTTGGCGGACACTCGAATCCGGGGGCTTTTGATTTTGAAAACCCAAGATATCGCCTTCCTGTTTTTCGACAATATTAGTAACAGATTTAGTGCTGGCGTCAATAGATTTGACCACTACACTGAGTTGGGCTTTTTTAATCAGTTGAGGACGGGTTGCGGTCGTTTCTGCTGCTTTTTTTGATGCACCAGGAGTTTTTGACCTCTGGGCTGCTGGCTCGGGTGCTGGTGCCGATTGTGGAGCCGATGCGGCAACTTGGTTTTCACGGATGCTGGGTGAATCTGCGCCGCCTGGAGCGCTGCTGGTCAGTTGAGATCCTCCGCAGCTAGGCAAAGCAATGGCTGAAGATAAAGTTAAGAATACCGCCACAGCAAAACGAGTTGTGCTGCTGTTGGCTGGGTTTGGGTTTGGCTGGTGCGGGGGGGAATTGATTTTGAGGTAAGTTTTCATTTGGGTGACTCCTATAAAAAAGGCTTGGGTATTGAATTTTATGCTTGTTTCAATTTAAGCTTCAATAGATAGCATTAGTTTAGCCGATACCGAAATGGAAACGGTAGAGGTTGAATACTTTGGGATTTTTAACCGCAGATAAACGCAGATGAACGCAGATGAACGCCAATAAATATCGGTTTGATGACCGAAAACAATGGGGTCACAAGTCCCCGCATTTATCCGTGGAGCTAGAAAAAAGCTCCTCGCTCCCGCCAGCCCCCGGATTTCTGAGCGAGGTCGCTTTATTCAATCTAAAATCTAAAATCTAAAATCTAAAATCGATTGACGGTTCGGGTTTTTGGCATAGGCGCAACTAAAGCAACTCGGTTTCTGATACCGTTTAAAAAGGCTGAACGCCACAAATATTTTTCTAATCTAAAATCTAAAATCTAAAATCTAAAATCTAAAATCGAATGACAGATGAATTTGATACTGATTTTATGCGATCGACAACCAAGATCGAGCGCCCGGATGTAGCCTCTGCGCTTTCAGAATCAGCGGTTGCCGCAGTTTTGCGAGAACAAGCTTGCCTTAAAATTCGCGAAAGCTTGCGTGCGGGGCAGCAGGACATGGCGGATTGGCAAGGCGGCCCCCTTGCTGTTTCGGCGGTTCCAGGGGCCGGGAAGTCTACGGGAATGGCTGCTGCGTCAGCAATTGCGATCGCCCGCAACGGGCTTCACAGCCGCCGACAGTTAATTGTCGTGACATTTACGCGATCGGCTGCTGCTAATATTAAAGCTAAAATTCGGGAAAGATTGGCAGAATTATCTTTATCTCAAGGCGGTTTTGCGGTGCACACTTTGCACGGTTTAGCTTTGAATATTGCGATGCGCCATCCTGATTTGTCGGGTTTAAATTTAGAAAATTCAACCTTAGTAACTCCAACTCAAAGTCACCGATTAATTCGCACCTGTGTAGAACTTTGGATTGCGGAAAATCCTCGCCGATATCAAGTTTTACTGGAAGGACAGCAATTCGACGGAGAGGAAACGGAGAGGCTGCGGCGACAATCGGTTTTGCGGACGGAAATTTTGCCACAGGTAGCTAAAACTGTGATTCACGAGGCGAAATCTTCTGGTTTATTTCCCGAACAGTTGTTAGAAATGAACGCTCTTGATACTGGGGACGGTTATGAGATTTTAGCAGTAGCTGGGGGTTTATATCAAAAATATCAGGCTTTGTTGAGGAGTAGAGAATTCATCGATTACGACGAGATGATTTTAGCCGCTTTGCGGGTGTTGGACAATCCGAGGGCGAGGGCGATCGAGCAAAAGCAAGTATTTGCCGTTTTTGAGGACGAAGCGCAGGATTCTACACCTTTGCAAACTCGGCTTTTGGAAACATTGGCGATCGATCCCGATTATCCTACCTTACCTCCCAATTTTATCAGAGTTGGCGACCCAAATCAAGCGATTAATTCTACTTTCACTCCCGCCGATCCGATTTATTTTAACCAATTTTGTGATGAGTGCGAAGTAGAGAATAAGTTAGCGACAATGGACGGCGCAGGTCGCAGCACCCAGGTAATTATCGATGCCGCTAACTTTATGTTGCAATGGGTAAATGGTTCGGAATTAGCAAAAAATGAAAAGCCTTTTCGCGACCAAACTATTAAGCCCGTACCCAGCCATGACCCGCAGCAGAATGCCAATCCGGCTCCCATTGGTCGAGGCTTAGAATTGCATACTCCCCGCGATATATACCATACAGTTGAGTTAATTGGCAAGCGGGTAATTGAGTTAGTAGAAGAATTTTTACCGGCAGAGTTTGAATTTGGAATAAATGGCAAAAATATCGAATCAGGCGGTGAAGCTAGCGAGGGTGAAAATTGTGCAAAATTGCCGTTAGAAAATCTGAAATCGATGGCTATTTTGGTGCGGGAAAACAAACAAGGTAAGTTTATCAAAGAAGTGATAGAAAATCCGAAAAAACACGGATTAAGCTTTGATTTGCACAAATATGGAATTAAAATTGAGGATGTGGGAGAACGCGACAGACATTCTCAAGTACCTTGGGAAATCTTAACACTGCTACAATTTCTCGATCGCCCCCACTCTCCAGACTACCTGAAAGCAGCCTTAAAGATTTTGAGCGATCGGCAACTGATCCCCAAACAAGACTACAATGCTTTTGCTACCAGCCCCGAACAATTCCTTTACCCAGGCCCCCTAGACCCCCAGCAGTCAGACCCGGTTCGCAAATGCCGCTATTTTTGCTGCGGTTTGCTGCAAGCTAGCTTAGAACTGCCACCATACCAAATCATTTCATTCTTAGCCTTAGCGCTGCAATACGACCAAACAGAATTAGCCACGGCCGACAAATTAGCAGAACGAGTAGCAATCCAAACAGCCGGCAACAATTCAATGCGGAATATTTTGGATGTACTGAGCGAAATTGTCAGTTCCGAAAGATTTGAACCTGTGGATGCAGACGACAAAATAGAAGAACGCTATACCAGCAAAGGTCAACTAACAATTATTACCATGCACAAAGCCAAAGGATTGGATTGGGACTGCGTATTTTTGCCGTTTCTGCACGAACAAACCATCCCCGGAAATTTGCGAGTTTTGCCGCAAGCCCGATTTTTAGGAGATTTCACTTTAGCAGAGGTAGCGAGAGCGCAGATTCGAGCAAGTTTGCACGAAAAATATCCTTTACCAAATCTAGGCGAAGCCTGGGAACAAGCAGGTTATTTGAAAACAGCAGAAGAGTTTCGACTGCTGTATGTGGCGATGACGCGAGCAAAAAGTTTGTTGTGGATGGCGGCGGAGCAAAAAGGGCCTTTTACTTGGAACAAACCAGAGAATTTACAGGAGCAAAAACCTTGTCCGATAATGCCTGTTTTGAAGCAGAGATTTCCGAGTAATGCTATATAAAAGAAGTCATAATTAAGCTGAGGTGCATCAGCTTATCACAAGTTATCTGGCGTTAGAAAATTCCTATCTTTGTCGCATAATCAACTTAATTCGATTGTTAATTGTTGTTCATTTAAATTGTATGTTGAGGGCGGGCTTTCCGGCCCAACCCCTACTTCCCACAAGAGTGAAAATTTATTTTACCATGCAATTTATACCAATTTTAAAAAAGAATGCAACAGTATTCTTGTTCCCCCCGCAATGCAGCGGGGGGGCTAAGGGGGTCGAAGAGTGTTGCACGATTTTAGTGAAATGGTATTAAATGCGGATTAGCTGATTTGCAGGGGGAAGTTTAGGTTAAAACTTTACCCCAGCGCAACGTTACAAAGAACAAAGCAATTTCAAAACTCAAAAATTTTTGTCAATTTCCCCTCACCACTTTCCTGACATCGTGCCCTTAAGTCTCAATTCTTCTCGACTAACTAGAGCTTCGTAGTAATCTGGTTTGATTTCGAGGGCGACTCCGTAAGAGCTAATGGCATCTTGAGTTCGCTGCAATTTTTGCAAAACGTCGCCCCGCTGCGCCCAAGCTTCCCAGTTGTCTGGCTTGAGTTGAATCACTTGGTCAAAAGCGACGAGTGCTTGGGAATAGTTCTGCATTTCCCCTAGGATCAGACCTCGCTGTACCCAGCCTTGATAGTTATCGGGCCAGACAGTAATTGCTCGATCGTATGATGCTAGAGCTTGTTCGTACTGCTGCAATTTTGACAAAGCGTTGCCGCGTTGCAACCAAGCTTCAAAATTGTCTGGCACGATTTTTAGTACGCGGTTGTAAGCTGCGACTGCTTCTTCGTAACGCTGCAATTTTTCCAGCGCTGCGCCTTGCTGCAAACCTACTTTTGATGTAATTTCTGCTTCTGAAGTCAGAGAGATTACTTTATCAAAACAGGCGATCGCTTCTTCGTATTGCTGTAATTTTTCCAGAGCTTCGCCTCGCAAGTTCCAAGCTTCTAGAAAATTACCTTCAATTTGTAGGGCATTACTGTAAGCGATAATTGCCTCTTTGTAGCGTTCCAATCCTGCTAGGGCGATGCCTCTACCCAGCCAAGCTTCGGGAAAATTCGGATTAATTTGAACGGCTTGGTCAAAAGCAGCGATCGCCCCTTCAAAATCTCTCGATTCTGACAGTGTTTGACCGCGCCCGATCCATGCTTCGGGATAAAAAGAATTAATTTGAATTGCCCGATCGAAACAAGCAATTGCCGCATCTGCCCACTGGTGTTTGAGGGCCATTCCTTTATAAAACCAAGCTTCGCAGTCGTTGGGTTGCATTTGCAGTACGCGATCGTAAGCTGTCACCGCTTCTGCATATTTGTGCAATTTTGCGGAAGCAATGCCCCGATTGAACCAAGCCAGACTATTTTGTGGTTGCAGTTGAATGGCGCGATCGTAAGAAGTGACAGCTTCAGCGTAGCGTTCGGCTTTCATCAAAGCCAAACCTCGGTTCAGCCAAGCTTCCCAATTAGTCGGGACGAGTTTCAGCGCGCGCTCGAAAGCAGCCACCGCTTCAGGATAGCGCTCTGCTTGAACCAAGACGTTGCCTTGCCTATACCACATGGCGGGTAAATTCGGATGAAGTTGGGTTGCTTTTTTGTAACAGGTTGCGGCTGCATCCCACTGCTGCAATTCCTCTAAAACTCTGCCGCGCTGATACCAAGCTTCGTGCTTTTCTGAATTGATTTGAATTGCGGTGTCGAAAGCGGCGATCGCTTCTGAGTGATTTTGCAAACTTAACAGCCCTGTCCCGCGCAGCATCCAAGCCCAGTATTCTTCGGGATTAATTGCAGTAGCTTGATCGGCGCAGGCTACGGTTTCTGCGTAGGAATGCAGTTGCTTGTAAGCTTTGCCCAGATTCAGCCACGCCCTGGCCCAGTCCGGCTTGATTTGAACCGCTTTTCCGTAGCAAAGGACTGCCGCTTCGTACCTTCCTGCGGCGTACAATCTATTGCCCCGATCGTAATCTGGAAATGCTGCAAAAATTCTTAAAATCGGCGGCAGCAGAGCTGGTTGGGGGTTTGAGGAGTTTTCAGGAGCCGAAGTCGAGAGGTCTGGCATACGCCTTGCACATAAAAAATTTAGTGGGATAACAAGCTTGCGGTCTTATATATTAACTTATGCTTTTCTTAATCTCGCTGCTGTTTTGAAACAAATTTAGCATATCAGGCTGGGTGCGACCAATCATTTTTACTTAATTCTAGTAGGTATAAAATTATGCACCCCTCCCACTTTGGGTACACCCCTGTAATATACGGTCAGTCGATTTTCGATTTTCGATTGACCGAAAGCATCCAGGATACCAGCAGATATCTCGTAATTCAGATTTCAAACCAAATTTAATATGTTAGAATTTCACGCGCTTTTAGATGTCACGGACTGTCATTGGGAGTCGATCGACTCGCAGCCGAATTATTGGTACGAAGGCCGTTGTCCTCAAAGCGGCGAGCTGCTGAGACTGCCGCGCACTCGAATGTCGGAGGACCTCGCGCGGGGTTTGATGCAGTACCTGGCGGCTGACGGTGCCTACGATCGCGAGGGCAAGATGTACGGCATATTACTGGTGGAGATGCCTTCGGGGGAACAGGGGATACTCAAAGCATTTTCCGGGATGCTGAACGGTTGCAGCATTGTTGATGGGTGGGTGCCACCGATTCCGGGACGAGATCGAGTTGCTTTCGATGAAGCCCGCACCTTAACTCAATTGGAGGCGATGAAACAGGAACTTATTGCACTGAATCAACTCCCGCAGCGACAAGAGTATGAAGCCTTGTTTCGGGAGTTTGAAGTGCAAATGCAAGTTTTGAGCGATCGGCATCGCAATTACAAGCAGCAGCGAGACGAAAAACGCCAGTTACTGTGCCAAACTCTCGCAGCAGAAACACTAGAAATTGCCCTGGAACAACTCAATCAAGAAAGCCGTTTGGAGAAAATTGAACGCAGGCAATTGAAACGGCACCGGGATGAAACATTGCAGCCGCTCAAACAATTAATTGAAGCTGCAGATCAACGGATGCGGGCGTTAAAACAGCAGCGAAAAGAACTTTCCCGCGAACTTCAGACGCAAATGCACGCGGCTTACACTCTGATGAATTTTTTGGGGACATCGATCTCGCTCTCCTCATTAATGCCAACTAATTCTATTCCCACTGGCACTGGCGACTGTTGCGCGCCAAAATTGCTTCACTACGCGGCAGTACACAATCTGAAACCGCTGGCAATGGCTGAGTTTTGGTGGGGGCGGCCATCGGGGGATAAGATACAGGGAGAATTTTATGGTGCTTGTGACGATCGGTGTCAGCCGTTGATGGGTTTTTTGCTGTCAGGATTGGCTCAAAACCCGATTGTTTCTAATAATATAAATGAGGGTTTGACGAGCGGGCTAGAAGCCCAGCCCACAAATCATCATATTTCTTGTGGAACGGGCATCTTGCCCGTTGCGGGCGGGCTAGAAGCCAGCCCTAAAAACCATCATATTTCTTGTGGAACGGGCATCTTGCGCGTTACCCAAATGCTACCGATTATCTATGAAGACAAATGGTTGATTGCGGTCAATAAACCTTCCGGGTTGCTGTCAGTTCCAGGTCGTTTTTTTGAAAATCAAGATAGTGTTTTCAGTCGTTTGCGTAACTTTTTATCTAAAAGTTTTAATTTGACAGTGGTGCATCGTTTAGATTTGGAAACATCTGGAATTTTGCTATTGGCGTGGGACAAAGAAACTAGCAGTCAACTCAGGCAGCAATTTGCAAAAAAGCAGGTTCACAAAGGTTATGAAGCGGTGCTTTCCGGTACTGTAAAAATTGATGCGGGGACGATCGCTCTCCCACTTTGGGGCGATCCAGAAAATCGCCCTTACCAGCAAGTCAATTGGGAGTGCGGAAAACCCAGTGTTACTCGCTTTCAGGTAATGGCGAAAGAGGGAAATCATACTCGCGTCGAGTTTTTGCCGCTGACGGGACGCACTCATCAATTGAGGGTTCATGCAGCGGATGTTCAAGGGTTAGGGATACCGATTTTGGGCGATCGACTTTACGGATGTCGGGCTGCTGCGAATCGGCTACACTTGCACGCCCGGGAACTTTCGTTTGAGCATCCGCAGTTGGGAGAAAAGCTGCACTTACAGGCAGAAACACCTTTTTGAGCTAAGGGCGATCGGGCAATGATCAATATCTGTAGAATAACAAGTAATTGCTTCAGCCTCAAGAGTTTTAGTTGAAATTTGTGCTAACAGTAAATCATAGTTTTATTGATTTAATCCTAAACAACCCTGAAATATTACAGCTTTATCGCTACCGAGAGCGTTATCTAAATTAAGAGGATACTCTGTTAATTTTCGAGAAGCGATAACGAGATGGCTGACATTTTTTTTCAGGTTCATATTTGTTTACCTAGCAGTAATTTTAGCACCTAAGATATTAGAGATACGCTTGGGGAACCCGATCGACTTTCAATTTTAGCTCTAACGTACAATAACTAATAACTAATAACCCACAACTACCACTGCGGATCGGAAGCCATCAAAGCAGTCGCAGCCTCGCTCGGTAACGGCTTAGCAAAAAAATAACCCTGACCATATTCGCAGCCGATCGACCTCAACCTAGCTAATTGTGCCGCCGTCTCCACACCCTCAGCAATCACATCCATACCCAAAGCATGAGCCAGCGCCACAATCGTCCGCACGATCGCCACATTCTCCCCCTCGCTTTCGATCTCCATTCGCCCCACAAACGACTTATCAACCTTCAAAGTATCCGTAGGAAACCGACTCAAATAACTCAACGACGAATAACCAGTGCCAAAATCATCAATTCCCAACTTGACATTTAACGCTTTCATCTGCTTCAAAACCGCGATCGCCGACTCCACATCCTCCATCACCACACTCTCAGTAATCTCCAACTTCAAACTCTCGGCACTCAAACCCGTTGTTTCCAAAATCACCTGAATGCGATCGACCAAATCTGGCTGGGCAAACTGCTTTCCCGACAAATTTACACTCATAATCAAAGCTCGATCGAAACCAAACATTCCCTCCCAAAGCTCCAACTGCCGGCAAGCCTCCTCCAACACCCACTCACCCAGCGGCACAATTGCCCCCGTTTCCTCAGCCACCGGAATAAACTTCATCGGCGAAATCAAACCTCGCAGCGGGTGCTGCCAACGCACCAAAGCCTCAAACCCAATAATCTTCCCGCTTGCCAAAGATACAAACGGCTGGTAATGCAGCAAAAACTCCTGACGCTTGAGAGCCATCCGCAAATCAGTTTCCAATTGCAACCTCTCCACCGCCAAATCGTGCATCGAAGCATTAAACACCTGATACCTTCCCGTTCCCAAAGCCTTCGCCCGGTACATCGCCGTGTGGGCGTCCCGCAGCAAGTGTTCCGGCTGTTCACTGACAGTAGCAGCAGGTTCGCCCCCCAGCGCAATCCCGATGCTTGCCGTCAAAAACACCTCCTGCCCCTTCAACTCAAAAGGCACAATTAAAGCTTGGTGAATTCGAGTGGCCAAATCCACCGCAGTAGCAACATCAACATTCCTCACCAAAATCGCAAAATCATCACCGCCCACCCGCGCCACAGTATCGGCGCGACCAATACTTGTCCTCAACCGCAACACCACCGCCATCAGCAGTTCATCCCCCGCCAAATGACCCAAAGAATCATTAATCACCTTAAATCTGTCTAAATCCAGAAACAGCACCGCAAACAGATAGCTGCGGCGGCCCCTACTATTGGCGATCGCCCGCCCCAGACAATCCACGAACAAATCCCGGTTGGGCAAACCTGTTAGAGAATCGTGAAAAGCATCGTAAAGCTTCCTGTAAGCACTGACACTCACACCAGTCACCACCAAACCCAAAGTCGGCGACACCAGCGGTACCCACCCACCCCCAGTAAAAATCCCATAACTAATCCCCAACAGTCCCATCAATCCCGCAGCCCCAGCCAATCCCGCCCTCACAGGATGCTGAATCCGCCAAGCCACAACCCCGCCAATCATCGCCCAAGCACCGTTCCACAAAATTTCCGCCCATTCCGGCCACACCCAAAATAGCGATCGCCCATCCAAAACCGCACTCAATATTTGGCTGAGCATTTGCGCGTGCAGCAACACCCCCGGCATTTTCGGACTTTGCTTTTTAACCGGGCTGTAGGGCGTCAAAAATAAATCTCTGGTACTCGGTGCCGTCGTCCCAATCAACACAATCTTGTCCTTAACCCAGCTTGGGTCAATTTCTCCCTTCAATACCTGCCTGATACTGACTTGTCGCGCCACCTCCTTACCAGATCGGTATTTGAGCAGAATTTGGTAGCCTTTGGCATCGAGATTTGCATACCCGCCGCTGTTAGAAGTTAAAGGCACAAATTCTGCCTTTCCCCAATTGATTTGGTGGGGATGAACAGGGCTATTTTTCTGCTGTACTCTGTCTTTGAGATACAGCAAAGCCACTTGCACAGAAAACGATAAAGCAATCTTTTTGTCTGGTTGCGAGACTGAAAGCAAATTGCGGCGTACAACGCCATCAGGATCGAGCACGAAGTCGTTAAAACCGAGCCGATCGGGCGGTATCCCCGGAGGCGCAGGCACTCCCTGACTTTCTGAATCGCTCAATTTATAGATCGCCACCACATTCGGTGCTTTCAGTGCGACCAGCAATTCTTCGTGTCCCGGCGGTTGAGGCAAATCGCGGTACAAATCCAAACCGATGACTTTTGGCTGATACTTTTGCAGTTTGGCCAAGGTTTGAGCGAGCGCACCGTCGGAAATCGGAAATCTCCCCAAAGCTTGAATATCGGCCTCAGAAATTCCCACTACCAGCAGTCGCGGATCGGGGCCCGAATCTGGCTGCAAGCGCACTAACGAGTCAAAACTCCCCAATTCCAGGCTTTGCAGGCCTCCCAACTGCCGAACTCCCATATTCAGCAGCGTTACAGTCGCGCCCGCAAGCATTGCAGGCAAAATCCTAACCCGTCGGTTTTGAGAACTCAGGTTGAGACCAGTTGCGACAGACATGACATATCGAAGATTTCGAGAGAATTTGGCAGTCACAGAAAAAATATGTCGGTGCAAATTAGCTTTGCAGTCTGTTCTTACAGAATTGAGCTTAATATGAGATTGAATGTAATTTTTTCAGAACTTCTGCAGCCACCGAGTTTCTTTAAGCTAATTACTCGATTTGGCAAAGTATTTCTCGAATCGGAACCGGGTTTTGGAAGATTGGCAGACAAATCCTGTCTTTCATTCCTTGTTTACCCAAATTCCCACAAGCGTTAAAATTTAGTCGATCAAACTTTCAGGATATTTTTGAGATTATGGCGAATCAACTTCCGATTCCGGTGATTGTTAACGGTGCTGCAGGCAAAATGGGCCGCGAAGTAATTAAGGCGATCGCCCATGCTAGTGACATGACCTTATTTGGGGCTGTAGACCGCTCTCAGTCGTGCCTCAACGCCGATGCCGGCGAAGTAGCCGGATGCGGCCAGTTAGAAGTTCCCATCACTGACGACTTGCAAGGAATGCTGGTATTAGCAGCTCAGGAAAAGCAGTTAGGAGTGATGGTAGATTTTACGCACCCTTCGTCAGTTTATGAAAACGTGCGATCGGCTATAGCTTACGGGATTCGCCCCGTAGTCGGCACTACCGGATTGAGCAGCAAGCAAATTGAAAACTTAGCTGAATTTGCTGATAAAGCGAGCACAGGGTGTTTGATTATACCCAATTTCTCGATCGGCATGGTTTTGCTCCAACAAGCCGCCGTCACGGCATCTCAGTATTTTGAACACGTAGAAATTATCGAGCTGCACCACAATCAAAAAGCCGACGCTCCCAGCGGTACGGCAATTCAAACTGCCCAAATGTTAGCAGAGATGGGAAAAACTTTCAATCCGCCAGAAGTTGAGGAAACCGAAAAATTAGCCGGAGCTCGAGGTTCACTGGCGGATGAAGGGATTCGCATTCACAGCATCCGTTTACCCGGTTTAATTGCCCACCAAGAGGTAATTTTTGGCGGCGCCGGTCAAGTTTATACTTTACGACACGATACGAGCGATCGCGCTTGTTATATGCCCGGAGTCTTGCTGTCTATACGCAAAGTCATTGAATTGCGATCGCTCGTTTACGGTCTGGAAAAAATCTTGTAGGTAATTGGTAATTGGTAATTTGTAATTGGTAATTTGTTACTACTGCCAACTGCCAACTGCCAACTGCCAACTGCCAACCGCCAACTGCCAACTGCCAACTGACTAATTATGCTAATTCCCTTAACCCGCGAAACCTTTCAAGAACTAATTCCCGCCGTCGCCACGGGAGCGCAATACAAATATATCTGGGGAAAACCGCCCGATTTTTTGAGGCGAATGTTAATCTCTGCCGTCACCGTAGTTTTCCTCCTGGTAGTTTATAATTTCGTCGGTTCCGATGTCGGGCCGCTAGTTTTAATTACCGGATTGATAGCTGGTTTGTACTGGCTGTGGGGGCCGATTTTGTGGGCGAGTTTGCGGAATGCAGAATGCCGCAAATATCAATACTGCGGTTTTTGGCAAGGACGAGTTTTGGATATATATATTACAGATGAAGTCACAAGTCAAGAAGAAACAGTCAATCAAAAAGGACAACTCGTAATAGTTGACAACCTAGAACCACGAATCAACTTAGAAGTCGGCGATAAAACCGGATTTACTACTACACTGCGAGCTCCCTTGCGGAAAGATCATCAAGGAATTGCCCCCGGCCAAGCTGCTTTAATGGTAATTATGTCAAATCAAGAAGATTTGGGCAGAATTGCCAAAGTTTCAGATATTTACATTCCCAGCCGTGACGTGTGGGTGAGCGACTATCCTTATTTACGCAGAGATTTGTTTGTCGAGATGAGCCAGCAAATTAAAAAAGGTAGGAAAAAAGACCGCGATCGTACTAATCAAAGCAGAGATGTAAAAAGGCGATCGCCCGCTGATTATTAATATTGATAGTAGCCACAAATTTAAGAGCGAGTGCAGGTTAAAATTCTGACAAAATTCACAAGATAGCGGCTAATGCCTGCGGTTTTTTAGGTGAGCCCCTACAGTTTCATTTTTTTTAGTTCCGATCGAGGCGAACCCGCCCACATTCATGTTAAGCGCGATCGGCAACTTACCCAATTTTGGATGAATCCTGTATCTCTAGAAAAAAATCTAGGCTTCAAAGAGCATGAATTAAACCAGATTGCTCGTCTTGTAGAGGAATATGAACAAATATTGTTGCAGGCTTGGCATGACTACTTTGGTACTTGAAACAGAACCCCTCGTAATTAAAGTCACGGTGACAGATGAAAAAGTAATTGTGGACTTAGTTGATGGTCGCAGTTTGAGTGTTCCCTTAGCTTGGTATCCCCGTTTGTTGCACGGTTCCCCGGAGGAAAGACAGAATTGGCAGCTACTTGGAGATGGTTATGCCATTGAATGGGTTGATTTAGACGAACATATTGGAGTTGAAGGTTTGCTAGCCGGCCGACGCAGCAGTGAAAGTCAACGATCGTTTGAAAGTTGGTTAATTAACCGCAAGACTGATCGAAATAATCCAGAACTACTAATAACTAATGACTAATGACTGCTGACTTCTCCATCAACTGTTTCCCTCTTGCCCATAAGCTTGCCAAGCCAAATCCACCAGCCCGTTAACAATAGCCACAGCCACCACCGCAGAACCCTTGCGCCCCTCAATCCGAATGTGAGGAATCATCGAATCGTGCAGCCGCGACTTAGCCACATCAACCCCCACAAACCCAGAAGGAGTCCCAATCACCAAAGCCGGTCGAATTTCCTCCGATTCAATCAAATCCACGATCGCCGACAAAGCAGTTTGAGCCTGGCCCACCACAAAAATCCCTTCAGGATAGCGTCTTGCCAAAGTTTCAATCCCCCAAGCTGCCCGCGTCCTTTCCTTTTGGGGGCGTGTCAAAGCCTCCATCGAACAGTAAACCGGATTCGCAAAGGTACTCTGGATCAGAGGCGTAATGCCCACCTGCACCATCGGCACATCTACCACGATCGTAGTCCGAGCAGCCAAAGCCGCAGCCCCAGCCTGCAAAGCCTGATCGGAAAAACTAATTAAAGACTTGTACTCAAAATCAGCAGTAGCATAAATCACGCGGCGGACTATTTCGTACTCCGCCGCTGAAAAACCGTGGTCGCCAATTTCGTTATCGATTAATCCCAGACTCTGGGCATCGCTTACGTGCCATTCCATTTGTTGGATAGCTGTCGCCTCTGAGTTGTCAGGTATCAGCTTACCAGCTTTTAGTCATTTGTTGACTGTTGACTGTTGACTGATGACTGTTGACTGATAACTGTTCACTGGCAACTGCCAACTGACAACTAAGTTTCCGACGATGAAGAAGATTTGCCCAACACCGGAGTCAGGAATGCCACCAAAACTCCGATCGCAAAACCGGCCACATTCCGAACCACAGGCAACCAGTCAGAAGTCCGAGTCACAACGGGCCCAAGTCCGAAGGCGAAAAACAGAATGCCCCACAGCGGCGAAAAAATCAGCGCCCACTGCCAAGCCACAACCTGTCCCGGCTTCCGAGGTTGAGCTGCAAACCCGCAGATGACGCCGCCAACCACCGAGGTAATTAACGTCAGAACCCACTGTTCCCTCGGCAAACCGGGAACCACGCGGCATCCGCCCTGACGCAAACAGCCTTCTATAGACTCCAAAGATTCAATAATTGCTCGATCTTCCCCATTGTCCCGCACAAAAAATTGATTACCGTAGCGGGTTTGCAGTTCCACCCAAAAAGTTCGTGGCAGCAGCGGATACAGCGAGTCGCCCACATTAAAATTGAGTAAATTGCCCCCTCGGGGGTCAGCAACTAGCAACACACTCTTGTCATCTAGCCCCCAATAACTTTTGACAGCCAAACCGGGCGTGCGATCGTACTGAGTCAGCACTCGCAGTTTCCAGCCGGTTTCGGCTTCAAATGCCTTTAAATTTTTTGCCAAATTTTGTTCTTCAATATCTGTGAGGGCTTTAGCTAAGTCAATGATCGGCGTCTGAGTTGACGGCAACAAATCGGGATTATTGAAAGCGTGGGCTGCTGGTGCGATCGTCCACACGGACAAAGCCAGACAAAATGCGACAACAGATGCTAGAAATTTTCGCGGGAAAAGCTGTGACATAGGAACTTATAATCCGGGTCTTAATTGTGAATGCTAGCTGGCGGTCTTAACCAAAGGATAAGAGAAAACTCATTTTTCTTTACAATTATTTACTTTACAGGAAGCCGAGAGCAAGGGGAAGGAAAAAATAGTTTTTGAGAAAGGGGGAGGGGGAGAGGGGGAAGGGGGGAGAAATTAGCGATCGAGATCCTCAAAGGGGTGAGTAACATCGAACATCCACTGAATCCCCCAATCTAAAATCTAAAATCTAAAATCGATTTGGTTTTGCCCCAACCCCCTCACAGAGAAGCCGATCGCGATCGCTTACATTAGGATTAGTTCTCAGATAATCTCCCACCCAGTCACAGCCCCTCACCAACAAATCGTCAAGATCCAAATTCCACAAAATCACCCGATTATCGCGGCCTGCAGAAGCCAGAACCTTCCCATCCGGGCTAAAACTCACGCTCATCACGCTATCCTTGTGACCCGTCAAAGTTTTCAGCAAAGTCCCGCTGCGACTCCACAGCTTCACCTTATGATCGTAACTGCCCGAAGCAACCAACAAACCATCGGGGCTAAAACCAACGCTAGTCACGCTGTCGCTAGAACCCTTCAGTAGCGTCGCCACCAAAGTCCCGTCCACCTTCCACAATTTCACCGAATTGTCGTAACCAGCCGAAGCCAGCATTTTGCCATCAGGACTAAAAGCCACCCCCAACACAAAACTGTTGTGAGCTCCTTCAAAAGTTCTCAGCAAACGACCATCCCGATTCCAGAGTTTGAGAGTACCGTCATCGCTGGCAGAAGCCAGCATCGAGCCGTCGGGACTGAAAGTCACCCCAGTCACCCAGCCTGTGTGTCCCGTCAAAGTCTTAATCAGCCTGCCGTTTCTAGTCCAGAGTTTCACAGTCTTATCCTTGCTCCCCGAAGCGAGTATCTGGCTGCTAGGGCTAAAACTCACGCTCATCACGCTATCGGCGTGGGCGTCGAGAGTGAACAGCACAGAAGGCGAACACGGAAATAGCGGAGCCGAAGGACAAGGCAGAATATTATTCATGCCATCTTCTGTCAAACTCCAGACTTTCACCGTTTTGTCGTAACTCCCAGAAGCAAGTAGCTGGCCGTCGGGGCTGAAACTGACGCTGGCGACTCTCTGAGTGTGTCCTTCCAAGGTTTCTAGCAAAACTCCCGTGCGACTCCAGAGTTTGATAGTTTTGTCCGTAGAAGCAGAAGCCAGCCTTTGGCCGTCGGGGCTAAAAGTAACGCCTTGCACCCGGTTTTGGTGTCCGTCGAGGGTTTTGAGCGGCACGTCATCAAGTCGCCACAGCCTGATAGTTTTGTCAAAACTTGCCGAAGCCAAGGTTTTGCCTTCGGGGCTAAAACTCACCTGAGTAACTCGATCGGCGTGTCCCTCAAAAGTTCTCAGTAAGCGACTCTCTGGTTTAATGTTGCTAGCATCAGTTGGGCGTTTGTCGCCAACACCAGCAAGACTCCAGAGTTTGACAGTCCCGTCTGCACTTCCCGAAGCAAGTGTTTGACCGTCGGGGGAGAAACTGACACCAAATACCCACTTGCTGTGCCCCCGCAAAGTTGTTAGCAGTTCACCTTTTTTAGCTGGTGTTGAATTTTCTGTTGGTGGGTGTTTGAGTGCAGCGATGCTCCAGATTTTCACAGTTTTATCTTCACCCGCACTGGCGATCGTTTCACCATCGGGGGAGAAACTGACGGTGTAAATTTTCGAGGGTTGTCTGTTTTCGCTGTGCCATAAATTAGCGATTAACCGGCCGTCAGAACTCCACAGTTTCACAGTACCGTCATCGCTCGCCACAGCGATTATTTTGCCGTCGCGACTGAAGCTTAGCCAATTTACGGGAGCAAATTGTTCGATCGTTCTCAACAGCGTGCCGTCGGTTTTCCAAAGTTTGATAGTTTTATCTGTAGAGCCACTGGCGATCGTTTGACCGTCAGGGCTAAAAGCAACGCTGGTAACGCTGTTAGTATGCCCTTTGAAAGTTGCCAGCAAACTGCCGTCAGTTTCCCAAATTTTGACAGTTTTATCTAAACTTGCCGAGGCTATGGTTTTGTTGTCGGGACTGAACGCCACACAGGAGACACTGTTAGTATGGCCTTTGAAAGTTGCCAACAAACTGCCGTCGCGCCGCCAAAGTTTGACGGTTTTATCTACACTGGAAGAAGCTATTGTTTCGCCGTCTGGACTGAAGCTAAGACCCCAAACTACATCGCCATGTCCTTCCAAGCGGTTGCGTTCTTTGACTCCATAAACTGCCTGCTGGAGGGCAGCAGAAATCAGAATTTCGGTGTCTTTGAGAGTATACATTTGTTGGGAGTGTTCGATCTGTTTCCACTTTTTACCAGCTCTCAAACTTTCCATCATGGCGTCAAATTTGTTGTTTGAGAAATAAAGTGCTTCAGAAGCTGCTGTCAGGGTACTGATTTCGGCTCGCTGAGTTTGAGCGACAGCTAGCTGTTTTTGACCCACAGCCCGCCACCAAAAATTTACGGCGGCGATGGTAGAACTGGTGAGCAGCATGACGCCTATCACTGCTACTCCCAGCAGTTGTTTGAGAAAAGTATTGGCTCGGTAGAGCTGTGCTTGACTCATTTTTTTGTCTGCTTCTGCTTTGTGCAGTCTGGCTTCTAAGCCGAATCTTTGACGGATCGGTCGCACTAAATAGTCGTGTACCAATTGATAGCGGTCTTCGGGCGCTTCCCGTAGCAGAAATAGCAAACCGTGACCAACTAAAATGTCTAAAATTAAGTCGAGGTTGTCGGTTTTATTGGGTCGGCTTTCAGGGTCTTTGGCGAACTGTCGCTGTAGGGAAATTCTGTTTCTGCTGAGCGCCGATAATTCGGTTTCGCGGGCATCGGCTGGCTGCTGACCTGTAACTAACGAGAGTTCGTGTTTGGTTTTTATCAGGCGAACGCCTCTTTCATCTGTCAGGGAAAACAAGATTTTCCACGCTGCATCTTCGTTAACGGGCCCACAGTCAGAGATCACTCTTTCGAGCGATCTTTTCACTAATTCCGCTTTGGGATTGTCCCCCAACTGCTGGTATTGTGCTAGACTGGTAATACCTTCTTCTTGCAGTTGCGCTCCTACTACTTGCAATTCGATCGGTCGCACTTCTTGCAGTTCGTCTGCTAAATCTTCTACGAAGGCATCGATCAGTGCCGGCTCTAAATAAAATTCCGCCCGTTCTGTTAAGTGTCCGATGACAGCCCGCGCGTCTTTGATAGAAAAACTCCGCAGTTGGTAGCGGATACTTTTGTCGAGAATATTATTGTTAATAGCGTCAAGATTTGGGAAGCGATCGCAATCTAGTAAGTAGTGCAAATAATCTTCCCGCAAGCACAGAATTATCTTGACATAAGGCAAATTCAAAAACAAACGCAAAAAATTATAAAAAAGTTGTCTTTGTGCCACTGAAGTCGAAACAAAGAAAAACTCTTCAAATTGATCGAAAATCAGCACAGTCAACAAATTATTTGTGGCATTTTCGCGCAACTGCTCTATAATAAAAGAAGAGACTTCCGAGCTGCGAGCAGGAATAACCGAGCAACTTCTTTTGTGGATTTCCTGTAGTCCTTTTGAGATTAATTTACTTTCCTCTTCGGCTTGTTTGTCGTACAGTGCGCTGTTCAAAGCATTTTCTAACTCCACCAGCCAGTCGGTGTAAACTTTGACTACTACGGGCAATGTATCCCGCGCGCCCGGAGTAATATTTTTCAAAGCTGGTACTAAGCCGGCATTGACTAGAGAACTTTTCCCGACTCCGCTGGGCCCGTGAATAATAGTTAATTTATGGTCGTCCCTGCTAATTCTTTCTAGCAAGCTATTGATATCTGTTTGCCGCGAGTAAGCTGTCATGGAGGCTGCGATGGCAGCTTGGTTTTGAGCTGAGGGGCCTGAAGGATTGACCGCTTGGCGCTGCTGCTGCAATTGGCTGGCTCCGATAAAAGCTCTAAATCCGTATTGATATTCGATCGAACGCTGGGTTTTTTTAATCCGAAACGCTTTAAGATACTCTCCCTGCTCGAAATAAACCGCTTGCAATTCCGTCAAAATATCGATGTAAAGTCGGGGGTCGTACTTCGGCTCGCTTTGAGATTGAGCCAACTCCAAAGAATGAACCGCCGCTTCCCACTGCCCTAGCTGTCGCAAACTTCGGGCTAAAAGTAAAAGATACGAACTCCTGTCGGATTTGGGATGTTGGATTTTAGATTTGGGTTCGTTACTTAACTCGTTAGAACCCACAATTTCTGGATAATTTCCCTCAAACCCCAATCTCAAATCTTCAATCAGCAATCTCAAATCATTAGGCGTTTGATCCAAAATCGCCAAAGCCAACTCGGCTAGCTGGCGGGCTTGACTCCACCTCGACTCTTGCAGGGCAACTTCAGCCAAAAAGCCGTAATCTTGAGCTAGTTGGCTGGGGGTACCGTAAGTGAAGTGCAACTGCAAAGAATTTTCCGCTAATGCTTGCAACTCTCCCCAAGCTTTTAGGCGCTGCAGCACTTCTCCGAGGTGTGCTGTCACCTCAGCTACCAATTCCGGGCGTGAGGCAAGGGAGAAAGCGTTTCTAGATTTTTCCAAGCTAATCCACGCTTGTTCCCAGTGCTGGCGGTTGGCTACCGGGTTTCTGGCTGCTTGTAAGCGGTGACACAGGGCTATGTGAAACAGCACTATGCCTTCTCTCTCTAAAAATAAAATTTTGGGGACAGGATTCGACAAGGAGGAGAAGGTTTCTGGGTTTTCGGAATGTTCCAAGTTTGCTAGTTCCCAGTTGCCCGTTTTCTGCTGCCAAAATACTAAACTTTCTTGGTAGTGAATTAAGGCAGTTTCGGTTTGGTCGCTGACATAGTAATCTCGACCGAGAACGAATTGCAGGCTGGCTTTGAGGGCGGGTTCTAATTCTTCACCGCGATTTTGTAAATCTCTTAAAGCTAATTCTAGTTCTCGGCGTGGCAAAGAGCCGATCGCCAAATCGAAGGTATTGCCCGGACTCAATGGCGAATAGGAGTGGACATCTGATTGTCGTCGGTTTTGTGGCCGTGAGTTAAAAGTTAGAAAGCGTTCTCCAGGGCTGATTTCGCGATCGATGTCGCTTTTTTCGGACGGGGTTTCGCAGGTCTCACAATTAGCGATGGTGCTGACGTTGCTACTGGCGAGTTCTTGATTGAGTTCGCCTATTTTAAATATAGTATCGGCCCGCCTAGCGAGAAAATTAATTAATTCGTCAACGCCCATTTCAAATTTAATTGTGGCGGCGGCCCAACTTTTGAAATCCGGGGCCAGACGAATCATTTTGGTCACGATGTCATCTGTTACCCACAAAATCACTGGGCAGGAAAAATTTTTGCGAAATTCGTCTCGCACTTGATTGGTAGAAGCCATCAGTTCGTCGATCGCTACTACTGTTTCTAAACCAAATACCATCAAAGCCGAGGCAGAAACCACAGGCGAGTACCCCTCTTGGAAAGTGCTTGCCTGCAGAGTAGTGTAAAGGGTTTTGACTGAAGCTGGCAGGACGAGATCTTGAATTGGAACTGGGGACACTTCTCGCAGCCGCTGCGCTATTTGCTGGCGCAACTGCTCGTAGTTGCAGCGCACCAAAATTAGCGAGAATTGGTGTTGAGACATTGTGATTGACCTGACCAGAGTTTTGAGCGATCGCTCGTTGTAGTTTGCAGTTTCTTGTACCTTAATTAGATCGGTCATGCGTGCACCTCTTTTGCATTAATCAATTACCTAACGCTCGCCAATCGTGACTGAAAGCGTATCTACTTAGACAGCGCCGTCTCTGTCTGGCGCTTTACCTCTGTATAAATACGTAGTTTCTCCTACTTGTTCTATCAATACTTACATAGTTATTAGATCCAATGTAAAGATATCATACCTCTCAATCTCAGAGAATGCTAGACTTCCCAATAAAAATTTAAGGTTATCTTAGATGTTTTTATTCAGCTATACATAAAAAACTACAGATCATAAATAGTCAACTGCTAAGTTCACGATCATACCGACGGCTAGCTATTAGTAAACAACTCCGATATATCTGTAGCAGGCATTTAACACAACCGCAAAAAAAATGTCGTCCGGGATGGGATTATGTGAAATTAAGAGCAACAGGTAAAAACAGAAATAGGGGGTATGATATTGCAGATATGAGAGTTGAGAGTGGGGAAAGTCCTTAGTGGCGGCAAAGTTGTACAAGACAATAACATTCACCGCCTATAGCCAGCATTCAACAGAAATCAGCCAGTGGCAAAAACCGCTGACTGATTTCTTTATTAAATTGTAAGATTTCGGAGTTGTGAGCGATGAATTTTCAGTTAAATACTTTCTAATTCCCTGGTGGTTAAGGGTGCTTAGAGTCACGAAGCTATCTCAAAAACCCCAACTATTTTGCTTCAGTGCGCTGCAGCCACTCCTTATATTTTCTGGTTTCTGCTAGGGCTGGATTAATCCCAAACCAACGACCTTCTTGATCGCGGTATTCAAAGACAAACATACTTCGCAACAAGATTTGAGACTCTTCTTCGCCGGTTACACTTTGTCGCTTGACGACTTGAAACAGCAATTCCCATTCTAGGTCATTGATAGCTCCCAAAAGGTCATCGCGATATTCTTGAATGACGCTTTCGAGGCATTCGCGAGAGAAGGGAGGGTCTTCGTGCTGCAAACAGCTATACAAAAGCATCAGTAGATTGCGAACGTGACCGCCACTAATCCGACAAAGCCGATCTAAAGTTTCGGGAGAGTCAAACACCTGGGAAATCAAATCAATGCGTTGATCGGGAGCAACTTTCGGGAAAGCTCTAGCTAATACTAGCTGCCGCAGGAGTGCCATTCCTTCAATGTGGTCTTCGCCCGATCGCATTTGCACCGGTACCATCGGCATCACCTTGGGTTTGACTCCAAATCGACTGGCGAGGCGGCCGAAGTCGTTGGAAAAAATCAAAGTCAGGGGAATCGTGTAGACGACGTGGCAATTGAGTTTTTTCAACTGTTCGCCGCGGTCTAAAAACAAGTATTCTGGCTGGGTGCGTCCGCTGGGCTTGAGGGATGCGTCGAGGCGATCGAGGTTGTCAACGATGACTGCGAGTCCTTTTTTGCCTTGCTGCTTAAGTTCAGCGTTAGCTTTGTTGAGGAGTTCTTCGTTGATGGACTGCAAAATGCTGTTGGTGCGGGGTTCGAGATATTGCCTGAGTTGCGATCGCAGTTTGGGAGAGTCTTTAGTTTTAGCAGTCACTCTAGCAATGCCTACAGATAACTCGGCTTCCGCTGACAAATCTATGGGAGTCTGCAAAAATTCTGCCACTTCTGCAAACAGATTGGTGAAATAGCTCGGTCTGAGTTTGATTTTAGCCGATTCCATAGTTTCGCTGACTTGGCGCGCAATGCTCAGCAAAATATCGCTGATATCTACATCACCCATGTCTAAGTCTTGGGAAGACTCGAAGTAGACGACGCAAAAACCCTCTTGCTCTAGCTCAGCTTTCAGCCGAAACAATTCCGTAGATTTGCCACAGCCGATATGTCCTGTAAATAGCTGACAGGTTGGCTCGTTGGGGGAGATGCGGGTAATGGTTCGCTGTAAAGATTCAATGATTTTGCCGCCACGCACGGAACCAAAATCAATGTAGTATTGATAATCCCCTGGGTCTCCCGCAACAAGGGTCTTGCTGGGGTTGCAGGCTTTATAGAATCTGTCTAATTCGAGTGCGATCACAATGGAAGCCGAATAAAAGTTAGAAAAGTTAATCGAAAGTCTAAACTTTCTTTAGTTGAGTTTAGTTTGATTTGTAACCTTTTGCCCTGTGGGGTAATGCCCTAAATACCCAAAGAACCTTGATCTGGCAAGGGGTTTTCCCGGCGCTGGAATTTGGAATTTTTAATTAATAATTTTTTATTACTTAGCGGGATCAGTGATATTACTGATATTAGCAGGAGTATGGGTAAATTTGCGGGGATCTGGTTAAATGGTAGGGGAAAACAGGGTTCAAGAGAGAGATTAAACAGTTTTGAATTTGTACTAATCCTTAATTCCTATATTGTCAAGACGTAGATGGCTAGTTTTGGAGCGGTTTCTCAAACAGAGTTAGGGCGCAGGCGCCAAAAGTTGCGGCAGCAGAGGCGCGCTCGATTGGCGGCTGTTGTGTGGCAAATGCTAGCAGCGAGCGCAATCGCTGGAGGTTTGCTGTGGTGGATTGCTCAGCCGGCTTGGTTGATTGCCCGATCGGAACAAGTGAAGGTGGAGGGCAATCAGTGGCTGTCGGATAAGGCGGTGCGGTCTTTGGTGCCGCTGTCTTACCCGCAGTCGCTGTGGGGGATTCAACCGCAGGCCCTGGCCGAAAAGCTGGAGTCAACGGGGCCCATCGCCAAAGCGAAGGTGACTCGTAACTTGTTTCCGCCGAGTTTGACTATAGAAGTGGCAGAACGCCTGCCGGTGGCCGTGGCGCAGCCGACGGCGGTGTTGAGATCGAACAGTGAGAAGGAAAAAGTGGGGTGGCTGGACGCTCGCGGAGGTTGGATGCCGTCGGATAGTTATACTGCTGTACGATCGCAGAATAATTCGATCGGGCCCGGCAGCATTCCGGGAACGCAGCCTCAGCGTTCTTTGCCCACTTTAAAAGTCATCGGGCCTTTGGAACAGTATCGCGCCTCTTGGCCGCAGTTTTACCAAGGACTCAGCGGCTTGACGGTGAAAGTGTTTGAGATTAATTGGCAAAACCCGAACAACTTGATCTTGAAAACAGAGATCGGTACCGTACACTTAGGGCCGTACAGTTCCAGGACTGGGGAGCAACTTAAGGTTTTAGACAGAATGCGACAATTGCCAAAACAGCTAGATTCAAGCAAAATAGCCTACATTGACTTGAAAAATCCTGCTTCGCCGATCGTCCATTTGCCCGAACTACCCGGCAGTTTGGAGAGTTCAACTCCGGCACCCACTCGCGCCCGAAATTGATCCTCTGTCAACAAAAGGTAGAAGGTATCGATCGGACGGCAGAATTTTTAGCCATCAGGATCAATACGCAGCGCTGGAAATAAGGACTGTTTTTTGATATCGAGTCGGGAAAAAAAATCTGATTTTTCTTTCCATCCCGATGCCTCTGAGGCTAGTATCCATTTTTTTTCCCTCTGCCTTGCTTACAACTGCCTTAATCCGGTCAAGTACCTGGATGGCGTCAAGCGAGGTCTGGGCTAGCGAGGTCGGCCAAATCCGAGATTGCTAACATTAAGCATCGACCAGTGTTAGTTTTTCGCGCAACTTAGCCTATAGTTGATTGTGAATTGGCGTTTAGTTAAAAAGCTGTAATCTACTATCCCCGACTCTAATGAAGCTTAATAATAGACAGGGGTCTGACCAAGACAGTCCCCCTTCGGAAGAAGTAAAAAATTTTCCGGTGGCTGCAGATTCCGCCAATCCCTTTAGACGCAAGTCTGGTTATGTAAATGTAGATAGTATTGATATCGATCCTATGGTCAATCCCAAAGACATAATGCCCAGCAGTGCTGCCAAAATCAAAGTAATTGGCGTCGGCGGCGGTGGGGGCAACGCCGTTAACCGGATGATTGCCAGCGAGGTTTCTGGTGTCGAGTTTTGGTGCGTGAATACAGATTCCCAAGCTCTGGTTCTCTCAAATGCTCCGAAACGCTTGCAAGTCGGACAGAAGTTGACGCGCGGTTTGGGCGCGGGGGGCAATCCGGCGATCGGTCAAAAGGCTGCGGAGGAATCTCGCGACGAGGTTGCTAATGCTTTGAATCATGCGGATTTGGTGTTTATCACAGCCGGCATGGGTGGCGGTACGGGTACAGGCGCGGCTCCGATCGTGGCTGAGGTGGCTAAGGAAATGGGCGCCTTGACTGTGGGCATAGTGACGCGGCCTTTTACGTTTGAGGGACGGCGGCGCACCAGCCAAGCTGAAGAAGGGATTGCGGCTTTGCAAACCCGGGTGGATACGCTGATCGTAATTCCTAACGACAAGTTGCTGTCTGTGATTTCCGAACAAATGCCGGTACAAGAGGCTTTTCGAGTTGCTGATGATATCCTGCGCCAAGGGGTTCAGGGTATTTCTGACATTATTACTATTCCCGGTTTAGTGAATGTTGACTTTGCTGACGTGCGGGCAGTAATGGCTGATGCGGGCTCGGCTTTGATGGGCATCGGCGTGGGTTCTGGCAAGTCGCGGGCTAGGGAGGCTGCGATGCAGGCTATTTCTTCGCCTCTGCTGGAAGCTTCGTCTATTGAGGGCGCTAGAGGTGTGGTGTTTAACATCACTGGCGGTACGGACATGACGCTGCACGAGGTGAATGCGGCGGCTGAGACGATTTACGAGGTTGTCGATCCGAATGCCAATATTATTTTTGGAGCGGTGATTGACGAGCGGCTTCAGGGCGAAATTAAGATTACTGTGATCGCTACTGGTTTTTCCGGGGAAGTTTCCCCGCCTCCGACTCCGGGGCGCACGCAAAATGTTAATGCTCCTTGGCGGGCTGCAACTGTGCCGGTGACTCCTGCTCAACAGACACCAGATCCGAAAGCGAAACCGCCGCAGGATTTGGGATTGGATATTCCTGAGTTTTTGCGTAACCGTCGCCCGCCTAGATAAATTTGGATTTGGGATTTTGGATGGCGGATTAAATCTCAAATCTCAAATCTCAAATCTCAAATCTCAAATTTCTAGGGTTTGGCCTGGTTCGGGTTCGAGGAGTTGGGTGGAGAGTCCCGATTTTGCTAGCAAATCGCGAAATTCGGGGATGCTGCCGATCGATCGCACTAACTTTGGTAAAATGCCTGTGGCTCGGATGTCTCCCGCCGCTGTAGGCAGGAAAAACCGAGGTTTGAGTGTTTGGGCGAGGTTGAGGGCTTCCGAAGGGCCGATGATGACTTGTCCGAGAAATGGGAAGATTTGACCGATGACTGGGGCGATGGCTACGTCTACTGTGTCTATTTTCTGTTTGACTTTTTCTAATGGTGGCAGGTGCGGTTCGTAATAAAGTGTCTCGCCGCTGCTTAAATCTTTAAGCAAATAGCCGTTTTCTTCTTGTCCCGGCTGGATTTCGGCTCCGGGTACGGCAGTAATTTGTAACTTTTCTTGATAATTAAATTCTTGCCAATTTGCTAAAGATGTGATATTGGTGTAGCCTAAACTGCTGAGGACTTTGGCGGCGGTGGGTGAGGCGATCGCGGGAATTGTGCGATCGAGCTTTTCGAGTGTTGGTCTGTGGCAGTGGTCGTCTAATCCTTGGGAAATCAGGATGAGGTCGATCGGCGGTAAGGTACTGGGAGTAAAGGCGACGGGGGTGTTGTGGTAGGCGGTGAACAACCAGGGTTGACCGTAAAATACGAGCGGATCGATTAGCCAGGGATCGACGAGGATGGTTTGGCCTGCGATGTGGAAGATCCAAGAGTTGAGGTCGATTCGAGTTATTTTCACTGTTGTTTGCAATAATTCTTTACATTTGTTTTAATCATAGCTAATTTTGTGGGGACATTTTAACCGCAGATGAGGGCGGATGAGCGCTGATGAACGCGGATATGATGGGATTTATCTGCGTTTGTTTGCGTTTATCTGCAGTTAAAAAAAGATGATTAAATCGAAGATTCCTGTGGCTTTGACTGTGGCTGGTTCCGATAGTGGCGGTGGGGCTGGGATTCAGGCGGATTTGCGGACTTTTGCGTTTCACTGCGTGCACGGTACGAGTGCTTTGACTTGTGTGACGGCTCAAAATACTTTGGGGGTGACGCGGGTGGATGCTTTGTCTGCTGAGGCTGTGGCGGCTCAAATTGAGGCGGTAGTTGGGGATATTGGGGTGGATGCTGTGAAGACTGGGATGCTGCTGAATCGGGAAATTATGGCGGCGGTGGCTTCACAGGTTGAGGCTTTGGGAATAGGGAATTTGGTTGTAGATCCGGTGATGGTTTCACGATCGGGTGATCGATTGATTGATGAGGGGGCGATCGCATTTTTGCGGGATGTTTTGATTCCTGTGGCTGTTGTCGTGACTCCGAATCGGTTTGAGGCTCAGATTTTGAGCGGTTTGCAGATTAATTCTGTTGATGATATGCGATCGGCGGCGCAGCAGATTTATCGATCGGGCGCAAAGGCTGTTTTGGTGAAAGGCGGAGGGATGGCGGGAGATTTGCGGGGAATTGATGTTTGGTTTGATGGTACGCGGTTGGATGTGTTGAAGACTGAAAATGTTGATACTGGGAATACTCACGGGACTGGTTGTACTTTGAGCGCTGCGATCGCCGCTAATTTAGCATTAGGTAAAGATTTATTGACAGCGGTGACATTGGCTAAAGATTATGTTACTACTGCTCTCAAATATGCTTTGGATATTGGGGAAGGTCAAGGGCCAGTAGGTCATTTTTTCCCACTGTTAAAGGAAGAAGGAAGAGGGAAGAAGTCAACAGTCAGTTAATTTCTTAATTTCTCAGGCGATAGAGCGATCGCCACCAAGTCTTCGATTTTCTTAATATTCGGATCGCCGGCCAAATAACCAATCCCTCGGTGCAAGTGCAGGCGAAACTGTTTGGCTAGAGTTTCTTTTTCTGTGCCTAAATTATCTTGGTGACACCGCTGTTTGAGGGCCATTATCAGGATATCAGCCATGTCGCCGCCGAAGACATCCCAGCTTAATTCGACGTTGCTGTCGCTGGGAATTGGTACTGGGGATGGGATGCTGGGTTCGGCGAGCGATCGGCAAAATCCCCACCTGCATAGAATATTCCACTGATCGATTTTGGTCGATCGTTTCAGTTTTGATAGTTGGTCTTTGCCTGTTTGGGAGAGGCGGATGCGATCGACTGGTGGTTCCATAGGTTGATAATTTTGTTACCGCCGATGAGGGCAGATGAACACGGATGAACGCAGATAATAGCATGAGATTGTATCTGCGGTTTAGAAATTATTGACTATTCGTTGAATTTCCACTTTAGGGTTGCCGAAGTTGATGAGCAAGCAGACGGTTAGTTTTGTAGCTTTTATGACATTTAGACACTGTGCCATTTCTCTTTCCCCCAGTGATTTGATAGCTTTGAGTTCTACAAGCACGGATCTTTCCACCAACACATCTGGTACGAATTTCCCAACGATTATATCTTCATAATGGACATAAATGACAAACTGAGGTTCAACCAGCATTCCTGTTTTGTGAAGTTCATAAACCAAAGAATTCTGATAAACTTGCTCCAAAAATCCACAACCTAAAGTATTTCCTACCTTAAAAGCACAACCAATAATTTTTTCCGTAATCCCCTTCAATTCCAATCTGCGTTCATCCGTGTTCATCTGCCCTCATCTGCGGTTAAAAACCTCCCACATCCAAAACTATACCAAAAATTCCCATGCCATCCAATCCAATCTGCGTTCATCCGTGTTCATCTGCCCTCATCTGCGGTTTATTCCCAGAAGTAACCTTTTTCGACGGTGGTTTGGTGTTTGGCGGAGTCGTATTTGAGGAGGTAGCTGTGGGCGATCGCCTCTAATTCTTGGAGTTTTTCGTATTCTACTTTTCTAATTTCCGTGTCGGTAGAAAGCAGGATGACTTGGTGGCTGGCCGAGGGGAAATAGCGTTCGACTAGGTTGTTTCTGTGGGAGGAGTCGAGGCGGCCCAAGGGAGTGTCGATCGCCACTGGCAATTGTCTCCCGGATACTCTCGCTAATCCCCACAAAAAGGCGATCGCCAGCAATTGTTTTTCCCCGGCTGAAAGTCGGTGTTTGGGTACTGGTTTGCCTTCTGGATCGTAAATGGAGAGGCTAAATGTTTGAGTGTCGATCGCAACTCTGTGTACGAGGTCGGTTTTGTGCAACAGGTAGCGGAAACAGTCGGTAATTTCTATTTCGAGTTTGTTGAGTTTTTTGAGGGTGAGTTTTTCTTTAAAGAGTTTCAGGGTGGCTTGGGCTTTGGCGATGGAAGCGATGACGTGTTGGCTGTTTCTGATGGTGATGTATTCGCTGCTGTAGTTTTCTAGTTCTTTTTGGTTTTTGGCTAATTCTTTCTCTAATTCATCGACGCGGCGGTTGGCTGATTCCAAGGCTGCGGCTGCGATAGCGACTGTTTTTTGGGCTTTCCTGACTTCTTCTTCTAGTTTTTCGTAGGCTTCGGGGGAAGCTGCGGTTGCCAGTTGTCTGTCTGTGAAGTCGATTTCTGCTTCGATGCTTTTGATTTCTTCTATTTGATCGCGGGCTAGAATTTGCTGGGCTTTGATTTGGTAGCTAAGGAGGTTTTCTAGTTGCTGGATGCTGTTGTTGTCGGCGTTCATCCAGGGTGGGGAGTCTGTTCCGGCTTGCTGTTCGAGTTCTTGGTTTTCTTGGCGGATGAAGTCTTGAATTTTATCTAGCTGTTGGGGATTTAACGAGATTTCCGCGATGTAGTTGAGAAGGCGATCGCTTCTTTGTTTGATAACATTTTGGGCAATCTTTGCTTGCTGCTGGCTGGTTTCTGTTTCTGCTTGAATTTTGGCTTCACTTAGCAAGGGCGAAATTAGGGCTAGTGGTAGCGTATTTGATGCCAATTCCATCATGGCTTGACGGGTTTTATCTGCCTGATTTCTGTAGTCGTTTAGCTGTCTGTCTAGTTGACTGCGATCGGCGGCAATTTTCCCGCCTTCAAAAATAAACTTGTCTGATGCTTGTTGCTGATTTTTTTGAGCTTTATCTAACTCGTTTTTAAAGCTGGCTTGTTCTTGCTTAGCTGAGTCTATTTCATCACTAATTTTCTTAAAAGTTTGTTCTATTTTCTCTAAAGCAGCCAAGTCTTTTTTGCCAGCAATTTCTTTCCGCTTGCGGCCGGCTAATATTTCTAAATCGACGGCGAGGCGTTCTGCTAATTCTAAACCTAAAAGAGATTTAATCGCCCCGACGACAAACTCTGGCGGTGTTTCGAGTTCGGCGAGTTCTTTTACTTGTTCGCCGTCAAACAAAAATAGGTTGGATATTCCGACGGGCAAAAGGGTTTCGATGTATTCGTCCCAAGTGTTAGTAATCGCTTTGTCCGACCACCAATCGCTGACAATTTCGCTGTATATGAGAATGCTTAGGTTGTCTTTGATATCTAGTTTTTTCCAGTATCTAACTATTTTGAATTGAGCTAATTTGTCATCTTGGACTTGTTCAAATGTTAGTTCGACGCGGGTATCTTCTAATGGGGGTGTGTGGCGGTTGACGCATTGATTGAGAAAGTCGCTGTAGCTTAAATTGCCTCTGGTGGAACATTGGGCGCGCCCACCGTAGAGGGCGAGGCGAATGGCGTCCATAAGGGTGGTTTTGCCGCCGCCATTCATGCCGCCAAATAAAATGACTGGGCAGGGATTTCCGTCTTTTTCGGGGCGGAGATTGATGGTTTGGGTGCCTGCATAGGGGCCGAAGTTTTTGAGGACGAGTTCGAGGAATTGCATTGTAGATGTAGATGTTGTTGGTCGCTGATTTGTTTGGTAGGTACGTCAGCGATTGGGCTATCCATTATGTCGAGAATAATGATAGCTGACGCACCTTACGCAGGGGAATTTTTGATTTAACGGATTTAATCTTGGCTATTTTTCTCTCCTACATCGGGAGTAGAATATTTGATGTCTGCCCAAGATAGCTGTCTGCTTTGATTGCTGTTGCTTTCGAGTTCTTCTTTAAGTTTGGCAATATCAACCGTATCGTTTTTTGCGGAACTGTTGGTTTGGGCGATCGCATCTTTGAATTGCTGAATGTTTTCCGTCGGATTTGCTTTAATATCTTCCACCGCTTTTTTTAAATTGCGTTGATAGTGGGCGTTGCCAATTGCTTCTTCCTTCGATCGCGAACTGGTTTCAAAGCATTTGTCCAAATCGCCGTAAATGCCTGTACGACGGGGTTTAGTGTAGTATTGACGTTCTGTATCCAGGAGTTTTGCCATCAATTCGAGGTGCATTTTGTCCTCGCTGCAAATCTCTTCGATCGCAGCCCATTCGTCGCTACCGAGGAGTTTTCTTTCGGCGGCGGGACGGGAATCTTCAAAAGGTTCGCCGGTGACTTCTTCGTAAATCCGGGGCAAAGAGTCGTCAAATTCGTGTTTTTCTTCCAGCCAAATGCGGCGGATTTCGCTAAGTTCTTCTGGGGTAATTAAGGTGATATCGCGCATTTCTAGGGGTGCGGTTTTGCGGATTTGGGTTTGTGCTTCCAAGACTCGTCTCAGCCAGTGTTCCCGCCAGAATTTGGTGTAGGGCCCTGGGATGGGTTCGACGGAGGTTGTGTCGTCGCCCATGTTGCGTTCAAACAGTTCTACTCTACCGTAGATGCGTCGGAAGTCTCTTTTTGGGCGATCGTTTTTAATGTCTAATTCGTTGCGAATATCGAGAAGAGGCTGCATCCATTCTTTTTCCTCATCGTTTTGAATCATTGCCTCCATAGATTTATCTTGGCTTACCATTGTGCAAACCCAGCAGCCAAAGCGAGAACTGCCGCAGCTAGGTGTAGACGTATCGACAACTAAAGGACATTCATTGTCTGCTGTTGCGCCTCGATACATGGTAAATAAATCTTTGTTGCTATTTTCCCAAGGATTAGGCCACTGATTCAGATAAATCCAAACTTCATCAGTTCGCCAATCTTCAATCGGACTATAAATTAGGGAATTAGGCAGACTAGGACTCTGATAAAGCAGAGATTTAATGGAACTAGATTTATCATTTAGACGGTCACTCATGCGACCTATTTCATGTTTCTCCATTGAAACAGCGCGTTTAATGCTTTCAGCTTTGCGAGTACCCAATATAAGAATTACTTCTCCATTGATTCTCACCATATCACGAACAAACCGATTAGAAGGAAGAATTTTCAGGCGTTCAGTACACCAGCGAAATCCATGTCTCGGTGCTGGGTAGCCTTTTCCCATCAAGTTGACCCAGAAAGTATCTTTGACATCTGGATAAAGCATATGAGGCTCTATTGGGAGCTGCTGCTTTATAGCCGCAGACTTCATCTGTTTTAATGACTGACGTACCCAAGTAGAAACTATCGGGTTCTCTACCAGTGTATCTGTGGTAATTACATAAATTTTTTTCGTCCTTTTTTCAGGTGGTAATTCTGCTATTGCATACCAGATAAGCTGCACTACCGCAGTGCTGTCTTTCCCACCGGAATATCCTAAAACCCAAGGTAGATCATCTAAACAATATAAATCTCTAATTTCTTGACTTAATTTTTTTATTTCTTCCACTAAGTCCCTAACGGTACGGGGTGGAAAAAGTGGTAGCATTGTTTCTGTCATGTCTTCAACCTCAGTTACTTTATTAAGCTCTAAATACATTCCGCCGATGCCATTCTAGCGATTCAAGTCTTGGTAAATCTTGGTCGGAAGTGGGCAGGAGAATAGTTTCACTATGAAAATCTTTCATACATCTGGCATTGGGGGATTCCTCTTCTAAGTCATTAGCGACGATAATTCTGTAATTATCATCTATAGCAAACCAACCCTGGTCAAAAGCCCAATGATGATTTTTGCACAATGATATCCCATTATTAATTTGATTATCATAAAACTTTGAAAATGGCTTAATATGTGAGCCATCTACAATATTTTGAGTTAGATTTCTGATAACTTTCAATCGACAAAATGCACACTTGTAATCATATGTATGTACTACTGCTTTCCTGAAAAAAGCATTTCTAACAGCAGATTTTGTTAAACAAAATCTCGGTTCTCCGTCAGAAACTTCGGCTGTAGCCGACATTTCTCTTTCTGTGTGACTAACATTTTCAAACTCTTGATTGACCTGCAAAATCTCTCCAATATCGTCTCTATTTGATGAAAACCATTTAGCAATCAGTGTATCTATTAATTCCGCTCTAGAATTTTGGTCTTGGAGTAAATCGAATAATTCATTATCCCAACTACCGTATTCTACAGCTTCTCTTAGCTTGTTAGTTGTTTTAGGCTTTGAACCGTTAAATCCCGATTTCAAGGTTTTATGCCAGAATCCATCACCTTCCAAATGCCAAAATGGATAGTACAAACCACGATTGTGAGAGTCAGAACCTAAAATTTCCCAATACTTGTTAAATGTTTTAACCAAGGCATCCGAAACATAAATTCGATTTTCCCTAATTATTCCTTGAGCAATTAGATCGATGATTGACAATAGTAATATTGGCTTATGATTAGCTTGGCCACGTTGGCGTGTGTTATTTACATTAAGAGCTGCAAAACGTTGGCGATAGTATGCTAAATTCTTATTTTCGGACTCTTCTCCTGTAGTCATTTTCTCCTCCCGCTAGGATTAAATAAAATCCGACCTGAAATTTTACACTCTTGCCAACAAAAAGTTAACCGCAGGCAAAACCATAACCCATAAACTAGACAATTTAAGCAGTGTCAGCAGACTAAAAAGTAATTTTATAGCCTAGACAGGAGATAATTATATCACTGTCCGCGTGCATCTGCGGTTAAAAAAATCATCTCTCACCCCCCAAATCAAATATGTCCTACAGCGACTTCAAAACCATCGACCAAGCCGTCTCAACCCTGGATCTAACCGTTGAAGACATTCCCCACTTATTCAGCAAAATTAGCCCCCGCGCACCTTCAGAACGCCTCAAAGAAACTCTAGACGAAGCTTTAGACTTAGCCTCAAGTATCAGCACCGAAAAAGCTCGATCGGAATTAATAATCACCCCCATTCTACTCGAAATACGGCGCACTTTCAACAACAAAATTGGCTATTTTTCCGGCAACATATTTAACGTAGAAGAGAGCAAAGGATTAATCGGAGCTTGTGACTTTCTCCTCAGTGCGTCCAGTAATCAATCATTAGTTACAGCCCCACTCTTGACATTAGTGGAAGCCAAAGACAACGATATTAGAATAGGATTGGGACAGTGTGCGGCTCAGATGGCAGCAGCTCAAATATTTAATGCCCGCAAAGGCCAAGAACAATCCGCAATTTATGGAGCAGTTTCAACGGGTACAAACTGGAAATTCCTAATTTTAGAAAATCAGTTGTTAAAAATTGATTTAACTGAATATTTCATTACTCAGCTAGACCAAATATTGGGCATTCTTGCAGAACCATTCAGACGCTATTTTAATTAGCCTAGTTTTTGGCGGCATTTGGGCGCTGCAATTACAAAGGCAGGTGGCACGGGCGTCCCGCTTGTGCTGTATCTGCGGTTTCCAAACCCAACCGCTTTTTCAAATAATCAGTCATCCAACTAACACTCGCCCTCGATCGCGAAATCCCCCCTTTCAACAAAATCCCTCCCTCCCAATCAGGATTAGAAATCGACCAATCAACCTGCCGCAAAAAGCTCAAATGTTCCTCCCAACTCTCAGGAAAAACCGATCGCAAAGCCGCCCCAACTTCCCCCAAACTCTCAAGCACAACACTGTGACAGTGCACGCAATCCCGGCGCATTTCCCCGGCCGCAACTTGCTTGTGCAGAACTAATTGCCAATCTGGAATAAAATTGCAAACCGCATTCCAATAACTAACCGCCAGTTGTATTTTTTGAGCAAGTTCTTCCTCTTTCTGTTCTTTTTTGGTGCGATAACCAGAGGGTTTTGGCTGTTCGCTGCGGTGAATATTAGACAGCAAAGCCATGATAGCACGATCGATCGCACTCAGCGTAAACAATTTGTGCGATCGCCCGTTCAAACTCCCCCTCTCCATCTCAGTCAAACACCGGAAAACCTCAACCTGCTTAACAACCGCCTTCACGACAAAAGCGCGATCGTCCCGGTGGTTGTAAAGTAGACTTAGCGACGCCTCCAAAGGAACTTGAAAATTATTCAAATCAGCAAACATCTGCTGCGACTTTTCCAACCCAATATCGAGAAACAAAATCAGCGCCACCGTCTCATATCCCAACTGCGGATTTTCCCTCAAAGCCATATCAAAAGCCGCGCGCCGATGCTGTCCGTCATTAATAGTAAACTTAGCATCCATCGGCACCCGCAAGCGACCAATTTTCCGTTCTTCTGCCTCATTTCCCACTGCTTCAAAAGTAATATCCGCATCAATCGAAGCAGCAATTGCCCCACAAGTATAATTTGTAGGATTCTTAACAAAATAATCAGCAATTTCGGGAATCCTAGCTTTGTTAAGCGCGCGTTTCGCCCGCATAGACGGCGGCAAATCTTCAGATTCAAAGGGAAACAATTTCGGCAAAAAACGCACCGGACACATCGACACGTAATATTCGCGCCCCGCTTGAATTCCCCGGATCACCGGCAAAATGTATTCAAAAGAAGGAGTAGACATATTTTAGAATGGGGCATTGGGAATGGGGCATGGGGCATGGGGCATTGGGCATTGGGCATTGGGTATTGGGCATTAATAGCTATTGACTTTTTTCAAATTTTATGGTATGTACGTGGGCTATTTGGGCTTAATTTAAGTATTTCACAATGTTTTTTTAAAAACAAGTGTTGACATAAACTTGAACATATGATATTTTTTGAAAAAATAGCCTAATTATATAAAAACCGCCGATGACTACCCACCCAGCGGATGACCTCGCTAGTAAAATTTTAGAAAAAGAAAATAGCGACAGACAGGAAATCGCACTTTTATTAGATAATTATTTAGGAAAGGACGATCGCATTTTCGTACAAAAAACCCAGATGGGAAACAGCGAAGCATACATCGGTTCAGTCACCCTAGAATGGTTAGACTCTCGCGTCCGTTTCGCCTCACAAATGCCCCTTTTCCGCCAAAAATTCGACCTCCAAACCAACAACATCGTCCGCGACAACGAAACGATTGACGAAGTTATTCAGCGTCCCTTAGATTGGTCGCGCCAAGCCGCCCTCACTCAATACTTAGCAGCCAGAAAATCGCACAAATTCCCCGCAGTTTTAGTAGTCGTCAGTCCCCCGTGGGTAGATAATCCATTAGCCGAGGAATGGGATAAAAGTGGCGTAGCAACCAAATCCGCGACTGAATTTACATCCTTTGATAAAAACGAAAACTTAGGGCTTTTGAATGTTTCTAAAGAACTCTCGATTTTTGCCTTAGACGGCCAGCATCGGCTGATGGGAGTTCAAGGTTTAATGAGTTTAATTAAAACCGGAATCCTGCAAAGATACAACAAAAATAAAAAACCTGTCGGCGCTGCAATTACTCTGGAAGATTTAGCAGAAGAGTATCAAATCGACCCCGAAACAGTGTATAAATTAGCTCACGAAAAAATCGGAATTGAGTTTATCCCGGCGGCGGTAGCGGGGGAAACGCGACAGCAAGCACAACGGCGAGTGCGATCAATCTTTGTGCACGTTAACCTAATGGCCGTAACGCTGAGTCAGGGCCAGCTAGCATTATTGAACGAGGACAACGGATTTGCGATCGCAGCCCGAAAAATTGCCGTCACCCATCCCTTATTAAAAGAACAAGATGACAGAAACCCCCGCGTCAATTGGGACAGCGCCACAGTCGCAGCAAAATCAACTGTGTTAACCACATTGCAAGCACTGCAAGATATGTCCGAACGGTATTTAGAATACAAATTCCCTCATTGGAAGCCGGAACGAAAAGGTTTAATTCCCATGCGTCCCGAAGATGAAGAACTAAAAGAGGGAATTGAAGAGTTTAAAAAATTGTTCGATCATTTAGCAACTTTACCCAGCTATCAAAGAATTGAAAGCGGCGAAGAAACGGCTGAATTGCGCCGATTTAGTTTTGAAAAGCCAGGGGGTGAGGGAAATATTTTGTTCCGTCCAGTCGGTCAAGTTGCTTTAGCTAATGCTTTGGGAATTCTAGTATTTAGGAAGAAACTTTCCCTGAAATCTATTTTCGACAAACTCCGCAGATTCGATGTCGATGAAGGATTTAGCCACATGGACAATCCTGAGTCTCCGTGGTACGGGATTTTGTACGATCCGAACAAAAAGCGAATGCTAGTTTCGGGAAAGGATTTAGCGACGAAGTTAATTGTATATTTGGTAGGGGGAATTCAGGACGATATGGATAGAGCTCATTTGCGACAAGCGGTAGCGGAAGCGAGAACTTTTGAGGATAAAGCTATTAGTTTTAACGGCAGATTTGTGCAGCCGCAAGAGGTAGGATTGCCGCCGGTGCTGAGTTGATTTTGTCACCGCTTCGGAACTACAGGCGGGACGCCCGTGCCACGATGCAGGCAGATGTTTTTTCACGATCAGGCGATCGACTGCACATACCTGCGCCAATTTATTGTTTTTCTCGTACTCTAGATTTGCGATCGCACGGCGTTGCAAAGTTAATCGAGTCAGTGGAGTTGAAACTGCACTGACTCGATCGCTCGTTTCGCCCATTCCAGATATGCGATCGCACGGCGTGGCAAAGTTGATTTGCTCAAGGTAATGTCACCCACTGGTTGATTCGGGCGATCGCACTACCTCAACTTAACTTTCAGGATGATTCGTCAAAATCAACAATTCGGATGCTGGAATCGGTTGAATTTCGACATAAGCAATCCCATCTTGTCGCTGCACTGACAGCGTTGATCCCACCTGATGAGGACCCGTGTAACCCGGATTCCCTACTTGGGCCGTATTCAGAATTACCGTCATTGAACTGCCGATCGGGTTGAGATTGGCATCCACGAGCACTCTCGCTCCTCGATTATCCGTTCCATGACTGTTTAGCACACAAACCGCTTCCTCATCGTCTAAAACCCGTGACCAACCAATAATTTCTCCACTCCGTCCATGATCGCCAAAGGGCAAGTTCAAGAAGGGAATCGCGGTTGGTCGCAAATACTGCCGTCCCAAGCGCAGCACAGGGAACTTTTTGCGGAGTGCCGCCATTGCCGCAATCCGAACATAGACAGGGTGATTCGGATCGAAACAGTGAGCACCCGCTGTCCCAAACGGCCCAAAGCCGGGTAAGTTTTCATCCAAGGCTTGTAGTCCTGCTACTCCAGATTGCCGGGGATGCGAGGGGCCAAACATGGCTTCCCGCAAATAGCGATCGGATCTCTTCCAGTCGGGCAACCACTTGCGTTCAGACGGTTCTGGCCCCGCCAATGCCTGCTCGGTTCCCGCGTAAATGCAGGGAATCCCCAACGTGAAGAGTTGCAATGCCACTCCCGCAATCACCTGATGATCCGATGCAGCTTCGCTGGAAAAGCGGATTTTTTCACCAAATACATGATCGTGATCGTCCAAAATTGAAACATGACGCCGCCCGAGATTCCGGTGCGACCCCATTACAGCGTTCCCTGGATCGAACCCGTTAAAGTAGGCTCTTGGGTCCATCAGCCCTTTGGCAACCTGGTTAAGATTTCCCCGCATCTCGCCGATATCCAACGCAGCATTTAAGTTTTGCCCTACTACATCCAGATAACGGTCTTCGTTATAGTCTCCGCCTGCTATTTCTCCTACCAAAAAGAAGTCACTCTTACCCAGATTGGCCGCAAACTCCTTAATCGTCCCGCAGAAATTTCGGGCTTGCTCGTAGGTAACGTGCTTAAGCGTATCAATCCGAAAGCCATCGCAGTCTGTCAGGGCGATCCAGTATTTATAACACCGGGCTAAGTAATCTAACAGATGTGGATAGTCCAACTGGAAATCGCGCAGCGTAATGAAATCAGATCGCCGGAATTCGGCATTGGGATCGTCGAGTTCCCCCCGCCCTAAATCGCCCTTTCCGGCACGAGTATAGCAATCTGGTTCCTGGAGTTCGATCGGCCAGACTCCTTCCGCCTCGGTTTGAGGTTGCCCCGCAATGGGTTGTCCGCGATCGCCTACCCACGACCCAAACTGATACCAAGCAGGTGTATAGGGTGGTTCCCATTCTCCCCCAGGGGTACCAGGAGCATAAAACCAGTTAGATCCTGAATGGTTAAAAATGATATCAAGGATAATGCGTAGCCCCTTGGAGTGCGCTTTATTGACCAGACTGACCAAATCTTGGCGAGTCCCAAAGCGAGGATCGACCTCTAGAAAATCTTGAATTCCGTAACCGTGATAGCTATCCAAGTGACCCCGTTGCTGAAAGATTGGCCCTACCCAGATCGTCGTCACGCCTAGTTGGTTGAGATAATCCAGCTTTGACTCTAATCCTTTGAGCGTCCCACCCTGCCAGCGATCGCCTCCGGATTCTGCCCACTTGTCAAATTGCCAAGACTGTCCGTTCGGCAGATTAGGTCGGGCCTGATTGAGTTGCTGCCGATTAAGTAGAGGGCGTGTGTCCTCCTGACCATCGCTAAAGCGATCGGGTAAGAGAAAATAGAGGACTTCATTTCTCCAATCGGGAGAGGATGGAAAGTAACTCTCACGTCGGGGTAAAGAAAAGTCTTTTAAACTATCTGGGCGCTTTTTAGTGAGATTTTGATCGGTAAATGTCATAGGAATTATCTCAAGATTGGTGAATAGCTTTGCTCGGTCTTCTGAAGTTATGTTTTTTTTGTTAATGTGGGGCGATCGGCGATCGCACTCTGTCAAGAATGGACTGGACTCAGGCGATCGCCCGATCTTGTGTGGACTGAGTTAAACTTCTGTGAAACCCAGATTTTTTGTTGTGGCGATCAGTTTGGGATGATGGGTTGAGGGCCCTCAACCCATCTTGCTAGAAGATGGCGATCGCACTTACTTAGCAGTAGACTAATTGTCCCCGCAATGCTGCCGTACAAGTTGATCGATCGCCTGTGCAATAGTTAGGAATCTCGATCGAGGAGTTTCCGGTTGATTATGCAGTGTTGTCAGAACATTCTCAATACTTTGACCTGTTGGCAATACCAATGTTGATGATTTCTCCCCCAGGCGAATAGTGAGCCGGTGGGGGTTGAGGGTAGGTTCAGATGGGATCTCAGAGGGTAGGTCGGCAAAATCCTGATCGGACAGAATATTCGCAAGCATTACTAAATCCTGTTGCTCTAATTGGCATCTTTGATGGGGAGATGACACTGTATCGTTGATAAAACGACTAGCCTGACAAGTCCCATTAGGGAGAATTGTCCAAGTTATGCCAGAAATCCCCACAAAGCCCATCTGTCCATCTCGAAACTCTAACTCTGCGATCGGGTAACCATCTTCCGTGAGGAAAGGATTGTTACGAGGTGTACTCATCGCCATAGCAGTCATAAACGCTAGAAGTGATACCAGAATGGTGACTGGAATGAGTTTTTGGTAAAAAGGCTTCTCCATAGCAAAAAACCTATCTCTGGGGCATGGTTTCACCATACCCCCAGTCCTAATTAGACTATTCTTCTAGTTGACATAGACCAAGCAAACTACTAAACAGGGATGCCTCGTTCAGTTTCAAAGATCCGCTGGATCGTTGCTTTGTATTCTCCACCACACCAGGATTGGTCAACCGCGAGTAGCATATCCTTGGCATACTTGAAGGTCGGTGAAGTTGTTCCTAGAACCAGCATACTCCCAAAGATCAGGAAGTCTGCCACTTCTTGTCCGAGTTTTTTTCTCAAGTGCCAGCAGGCCCCGGCCCAAGCTTGACCACGGTCATGGGACTCTGTTGATGTTTCGGAATATTTCAAATCATTATCGCAGTTGCGAATCATCCCCGCTTTTTCAGGAGCAGGTACGACATACTCCCCTAAGTCAGGATCATTCAATAAAGAGCAAGCGAAATAATCAGCGTAACCTTCGTGCAGTGCAGCTCCTTCACTTCCAAACATAGCAGGGTGATATTCATCAATCACGGCATGGGTGAACTCGTGAGCAACTACATCAAATTCCTTGGCTAGGTCGCGAAGTCCACCGGGATTGCCGGGATAACTGCCATCTCCGAAGTAGATTTGCCCCGTACTGGAAGAGTAATAAGCATTATCGTATTTTGTTCCGGTATGGACGTTAGCAGCGAGTTGTCCACTGTTAACTTTGCCATAGGGGTTATTGACAGTAAACCCTCGGAATCCCAGGTCCAAGAAGTATTGATAGACTTTCTCCACAGCATAGTAGACTTGGCATTCATCAAAGTGCGTATCTTCAGGAGGAAAGTCAAATCGGTAATTGCTGCCTACCACTGCGCCGGGCGCATCCTCATTAATCACCTTACAATACCGACCATCTAACTTGTTGTAAGGAGATTTGACATCGCGCAGCATCACAGTTGTTAGGGGCGTTTCCTCGGGATTTTCAGAGTAAATTCGCGCCCGAGGTGCAAAGTAAAATGAGTGAAATTTCATCGAGTTGTAGCTGTCTACAATTTCTCCATTCTGGACATCAATAAAGTATTCCCAGTCACCGAGGGGGGTTTCTGCCGGAACAGTTAAGTGATAGACTCGCACATGACCCTGTTGGGTCGGATAGAGGACGGTTTTATGGGTAATGCTACCCCTCAACTCAACCGCTTCACCGAGATCTTTTCGGGCAATCTGGCGAGCTTGTTTTAGGGAGATAGCTGTCTCGCCCGGTTTGACAGAAATTTGAGATCGCAGACCACTCGTCACTATCCGAACTTGATTTTTGTCATCTACACCTACCAAAACGCTGGCACCAAAGACGGGTAATCCCTGGTGATTTTGCTGGCGACGAATGAATTTCAGCCCGCCCCACTCAAAGGAATCAACTTCAGTCAGTTCTTCAGCATCTTCTGCGCTCAGTCCTAAAATACCAGGGTTTTCCATCAGGAAGGAACGGCTGGCGTCAGCGGCAGTGCCTGTGATTGTCATGGACAATTTTCCTTCTAAGTAAGCAGGATTGCCGGTCATGGTGTTCACCACTAAGGAAGATCCCGATCGCTGCGCCAGAAATGTTTTCCTCTGGGCCGAAGCAACCGCAACTGACTCAGCGGCTACACCAGAGACGAAGGCATCAACACGATTTCGGTTGGCAGGATGACTAAGGCTAGACTCTTTATGAAACATAAGTTTTTCTCCTTGTCAATTGATGCAATGAATTCTTGAAAATCAGATTTCTAAAAAGGGTGCATGGTACTAAGCTGTCCCGCATCTAAATTGTATTTTTGGGGTTTGACCTCGCATCTCGAATGACCAACCAAGTACATTAGCGCTTGAAGTGGCCGGAGCCTAGGAATTCGAGGTCAAAAAAGGCGGAACCCACACCAGAATTTGCTCAAACTTGACTGTAAAATTTAGATGCGCCTCAGCTTACCCAACTTCGGTAGCTATTCAATAACCACCATGTCAATCCGAAGATTTTGTCCCCATCCGCTGCCGTTTGAGTCCAATCTACGGATGCGAATCCGCACAAAATCACGCCCGGTTTCGATCACCTGAATCCCAAATTGATCGGGCCACCCGCGATCGAGATTGTCAGCTTGGCGAGGCTGGCACTGTACAATCTGCGGGGTTGGCGTGGTGAAGTTCCAGCCAGTCACTTTCAAGATGAAATCACCAGGGCGACTGCCTGCGAAAACGTATCCGTAGTGTTGCTGTCCGATTGCGCCTGCGGTTACGCCTTTCGGTGTCACCAAATGCACTTTCTCAGTAACTTCGGGAAGAAGAGCACTGCTGTCCATCAACTCGTTCATGATGAATCCTCCGTAAATATTGCTTCACTACTTACTAGACGTAGCCTTCGATCTAATTCTCAGCAAAATAAACTTGGGAAACAATACGACGATCCGCGTATAGGATTATGACGAAATTGCAACAAACTATCGTTTAAGTAGCCCTCTAGCAAAGTTAAATCCGGTCAGTGGAATTTCAACTCAAGTTGCATCCTGTCGATCGCTCTTTTCACATATTCAAGATGTGCGATCGCAGCTTGCCATCAAAACAGCGATCGCATGACCTTCCACTCTAGAGTGAACCTTCAAGCAAACTAACACTTTGTATTAATTCCATATCGTGTCGATTACATGACAACGAGTTTCTGGAGCAACTGCTCTTAATGTTCATGCACGATCGATGCCAACTACATAAAGATTTTCAGGATCGTACTGGAATCCCAATGGAACCTCTAGGGGTTGACTAACACTAAACGGTGCGACCCCTGCTCTCCGAAAAGTCACATGGGTTGTGACTTCTTTATAGCCAATATAGCCATATCCGTTAGTTGTCCGCGGATAAGCACTGAGCCGTATTTGATAAGCACAGGTGACAGGCGGAAATTTCGTTGGACTAACCGGACAATCAATCCATTGGTCAGCCACGCCCTGCCAGTTTCCACCTGGATAGGAACCCATACCAGACGGCAATAGGTTAATTGGCGGAGTCCCTGGCCCTCCATAGTATGCCTGTAGTCCAAAGAAAAGGAGATTCCCCTCCGGATCGTAGGCACGGAAGCGCACACGTACAGGATCGGGTGTTTCTGTAATGTCGATGATGGAACAGGGCGCAACTGACGCCCCTTTATAGGTGATGCCATAGATCTGCAACTCCGGCATGGCGTTATCAATGTAGAGTTGCAGTGTTTGGGGTGGTGAAATGATGACAGCACCTACAGCATTTTGAAATTCCACCTGGAACTCATGCACCCCAGTGGGTAGTGGTGCATCGCCCGAGCCACCTGCCGAGTTCAATTGGAATAGCAGATCCTTCGTAGAATAGTCCAACGATGGATTCTGCAATCCATAGCAATCATTGCTATCGGGACCAAAAGAATCCAGCACGTAAGTGCTGCCAGTCCACCGATAGTTTGCCCATGTCCGGCGTAGCGGTACAAAACTGCCACTACTGCCAAATCGATGGAGAATGCGATATTTCCTTGCCCCAGCCCCCCACAAAGCTAGTATGTTGGGACGATTATAGATAAAGTTGAGCGTTCCGCCAAAAGCTGCGTTCGTTACCGTCGGCACATAGGGGGCTGTCGTGGTGGCTCGTCCGCCACTGATAGTGGTAGCGGGAATCAGACCCACGCCACCGATGACAGGTCCAGCCATCCCCGGCGGATAGATCGCATCTGGACCCGTAGCTAAATAGATCTGGTGCAGGGATGCAAAGTTTGTAAAGAACGCTGGTGGAAAATCGGTCACAAACGAAGGCGACGTTGAGGCGACCCTTAGCCCAAAACGCACGTAGGGTAGCGTCATACCTCCCAATCCAGCGATCCCAATTTCCGATAACGCAATCCGCATCTCCCAAATTCGGTGAGGGGTCGCCGAATTCGGAGAGGGTCCAAATCCTTGCCGAACTACAGACGAGGTGGGCGTACCGAGAATGCCTGTCCAGCTTCCTGGTCCCAGATAGTATTGTCTTGCAATTTTGATGGGTAGGGACGGATAAATCCCATAATTCACATCAAAATTTGGTGTAATGCTGGTGCTCCGGTCAACATCGAAGCTTAACCAGAAATAGTCATCTACCCCGGGTGAATTACCAGTGTCACCGATCAGGTCTAGAGCCAGATAAAGAAATGTAGCATCATTCTTGAGCAGAATTACTCCATTGGGCATTGGCATGACACCAGCGTCTGTCCATTCTCCTGGAGAGAAACTGCCAGATAGCGAGATCGGTGTTGTGGCCCAATGACTAGTTACAGTTGTCATTTTTACTCCTTCTCAAATATTGTCTTCATTTTGTCCATTCAAAAATGCAGATTTCATTGAATAGCCTTTGCTTTCATACTCCTCCAAATAAACTTGAGAAACAATACGACGATCAGCGTATAGGATTATGAAGATATTGCAACAAATTACCATTTGAGTAGCCCCAACTTTTCTCTTGGCAACCATCACCGCACCCGTTCGAGTTTGTATAGTTTTTTGTAAAGATTATCCAAATGTTTTCGCACTGTTTCTTCACAGCAACCCAGCACTTTAGCTATAGCAGTTTTCAATCGGACATCTGTACTTAACTCAACTGAGAAATGCTATATTCCGGCATTGCTATTATTTTTGGCAATCCAAAACAACACCGGGGCCTCGCGTTTGGTGAGTCTTAGGAATTCCCAAGCAGCAATAGAGAAGGATTGCGGTTGTTGTTCTTCCCGTAGCAAGAAATATTGCTTCCCGATTTGATCGGGAATGAGACGGATGATCAGTCGTCTGAGTAATTTTAGGAATATTTAGCTAAGTTTTTGCGAACAGTCGCTACCAGCCATGAAAAAGGGGGATTGAATTCGTTAAGTCCCCCTTGAGAACGGAGATGCTGAAGGGTGGAGGATCAAACAACTGCTTGCAGCTTTTGAGCAGCAGAATTGAGTTGGTGCGTGCTGACTTTGATTTGCGATACACCCGAAGCCGTCTCCCGCGCACCGTGATTAATCGCATTCATCGCTTCGACCACTTGATTAATCGCAACTGCTTGTTGTTTGGCATTCAGCGAAATCTGTTGACTGCTGATGAAAACTTTGTTGATTGAGTTAGACACACCTGTGAATGCCTCTGCCATGCTATGGGCAAGGGACAAGCCTTCATTCACTGTCTTGTTGCCTTCATCGGTAACTATCACGGTGGAGTCGATCGCCGTTTGGATTTCCGATACCAGACTGTTGATCTTGACCGCAGACTTCTTACTTTCGTCAGCAAGTTTGCGAATTTCTCGAGCAACTACCGCAAAGCCTTTGCCATGATCGCCAGCACGGGCGGCTTCTACGGCGGCACTCACGGCGAGCATATTGGTTTGATTAGCTAAGTCACCCACCAAGCCCGAAATATTGCCAATCTGGTTGGTTTGTTCGCTCAGGCGCAAAATTTGTTGGGCGATCGCCCCCACTTTGTCCTTAAGGGTAGTCATCTCATCAAGAGTTTGGCGCACCGCTTTTGTACCGCCTTCAGTCAGCGAGAGGGCGTGACGTGCCCCTGAAGCAGAGACTTCAGCCTGTTCCGCCGATTGGCGCGAAGATGCGCCGAGTTCGTCCATCGTGGTCGAGGTTTCATTCACTGAGCTAGCTTGTTGCGAGACGGTGCGTTCTTGCTCTTCGACCGCACTGACGATTTGTGCCGAGGAGCTAGCAATTTCGCCGGCAGTTTGGTTGAGGGTATTGGCGATCGCCGTGGATATCAAGTATGCCACCACCAACGCAATAACTAAAGAAGCAACAGCACCCAATACCGACATCATGACCAACACACCGAGCGCATTTTTGGTGTTAGTTTCCGACTGCTTGACTAGCTTAGCTTGCTGAGTGTCAAACTCCGTCATAACAGCCTCGAAAGCCTTGAGATTTTCTGCACCCTGCTCTGCTGTGTCCATTACCAATTTACGGTTACCAGCTTTGGCCGCTTCAATCAGATTGCGGGCGCTCTTGTCATACTGGGTTGAAAATTCAATCATCTTGGTCATCCGTTCTTTTTGTTCATTGCTGAGGTTGTGAGTCAGATCTGAGGCTTGATCTTCAGTTTCCTTCAGCTTCTTGACACCCGCTTCGTAGCGATCGAGCGCTTCTTTGTCAAGGGTCAGAGCATAACCCCTTGACTGTCGGGCAATTTCTGACACTCTCAATTCAATGTAGTCTGACATCCTAGCAGCTTGTACTGCTTGCAATGCTTCCTCAAAGTTTTTACTAACTGTTTGCGATGTACTATAGACACCGATCGCTAGTCCTGCGATTAATCCTACTGGCACTGAGTAGCCAAGTAGCATTTTTCCTCTGAGTTTAAAGCTGTTCAACATAGATTTGATCCAAAATTTGACTTCAATCAATAGCTACACTTCGGTAGGAAATGATCGATGGCGGGTGGCGCCATTAATCGCCACCTACTCAACTTCTTCATCTCAACATCCCAGGATACCCGCACTCCCTTTCACTGCGTAAGGGGTCTTCTGCGAGTAGGGGTCTATAATACTGGATACCAAATTTTGCACGGGTAGATGTAAATTATACCATTATGTACTGTGGTATTTCCTTGAGTAGTTAGTGGAGTTTTCCGAGGAGTTTTCCGAGAGCAGGCGATCGATCTTAAGTTTGGTTGATGCTGTGGCTTACACCCCTTCATTTTAACAAAATAAGTTCGGCTCCTACAGGCAAATGATCGGACTCGGTTGCCTCCAAAACCGAACTAGATTTAGCACCCCAATGATTTGAATACCAAATATAATCAATCCGGCAAACGGGATAATTTAATCTCCAATTCGACCTTTTTACCAATAACTTAAGTTCCCAACCGTTAGGCCAGGTAAAACCAAACCCCAGTCCAGATTTTCGGAAGGAATCTTGCATGACTTTCTGCACCCTGTCATAGTCTTGAGTTTCGTCTGTCATATTAAAATCGCCCGCGACAATTACTGGCAGATTTTCTCGTTCAACTCGCTCCACTAAGTCTTGAATTTCAGGCGCTCGTTTGCCATATTTGTAAACTGGAATTTTGAGAAAACGCCCGAGTCTCGATTTCTTAAACCACGGCCCGGTAGCTTGCATATTGTAAATCACTACTTCTTGTTCGTTAAATTTAATAATTGCCCGTTGCTGCGTTTCTCGATGGCCGGCTAAGTGCAGTATTTCGCTGGATACAATCGGATATTTACTGAGAATTCCTACAGGGGGAGTGCCAATTTGATAGGGGTAGTCTGCTTTTAACCAGGTGAAAGCTCTTTCGGTATGTTTCCTAACGATTTCTTGTAAAAATATAATATCTGGTTTTTGCTGGTGAATCAGTTTAAATAAAGTAGGTGACTGAGTTGCATACCAACCGACGTTATGGGATAGAATTTTGAGACTGGGCTGCGAATTTGTAATATTTATTGGTGCGGGAGAAAAGTATTTAATGTGCAGCCAACTTATTAGGAAAATGCAGGCGATCGCAGAAATAATAGTGAACCATCTTTTTTTGATAATTAACAATCCGATGATGGCAATCAGGAAAGTGGGGAAGAAAATTAAGGGAATAAAAGTGCTAATTAAGCCCACAATCCACAGTCTATCCCAAAAAATTAGTTTGAGAATGAAATAGCAGATAATGAATCCTGAGTAGCTGTAAGCGAAAATTTTGGCAGATTCTTTAAGCCCTTTGTTTATTAAATCGGCTACTACATATTTCATTGGGAACCTATTAAAATAAAAACTTGCTTAAATCGAATTCTTCATTTGACCGATGTTGGTTGTCTCTTTCAGAAATCAACACCAACAAAAGGCGATCGGTATAATCCGCCGCACCCCGCAACTCTTCGCGCAAAATCTCCAGTCCGCCATTAGCATATTCTTCAAAAATTTGCAAGCGTTCTGCTTCCAATTTTTCGTCGAGATGGGAGAGAATTTGAGGATTTTTGGTTTCGGCGATCGCAATTAATTTAATCGCCATATCGTAACCCCTGGATACAAAAATATCAACATCTATCGCCCCCGGTTCTCGTTTAGAAATTTCCCCTAAAGGCGATCGTTTTTTTCGCTGTTTTCCCAAGGATGCGGCGAAGGCGATGACATCAGCGTAAGTCTGAAATGGCGCGGAGTTGTTATCCGATAAAGTTAAGGATTTGACTAACTCCGCTTTATCTTTAGCAATTCTAATTTTGTTAGCAGCCATTGGGATTAATATGTAATTTTTAACTGAGTAATTTGATTGAGAGAGTAACCGCAGATTAGAGGCAGATAAACACAGATTAACGCAGATAATTTTCAGAATGTCCGCAACAACATAATTTTTTGTGCAAAACCTCCTCTTGCTTCCCGCCGCTTCATTTGTTCCGCCAAAAGTCGATCGCCCGAAATGCCAAAACTCGCCATCACCGCATCTATCACCTCATACAAATCCGCCAATTCCGCCACCAAATCTTCTTCATCAGCCGCCGCCGCTTCCCCCGCTTCTTCAATCAATTTCTGCAGCAAAGCTTGACGGTATTCTGCCTCCGACAAAATTACAAACTCGCATTCATTCCCGCTTTTGCGAATAATTTCAGGAATGCGATCGCGCACCAACTTATGATACTCTTTTTCCACGTCCAACTCCCTTCAACCTTGACTAAAAGTTTGAATCAACCAGCGATTAATTTCCCCATCATCTTCTGTTTGACTCCGGTTCAAAGCTTCCTCAATTAACGCTATTGCTAAGCCAGGTAAAACCCGCGACTCTTGAATTCTCCCGCTACCTCCGCCATTTATCGCAAACGCAAAAACCTCCCGCGTGTTTGCACGTTCCACCCAATATTCACTAATTCCTGCATTTTCGTAAAGCAACCGCTTACTGCCTAAATCATCGTTAAAAGAAGATGCACCAATTTCTATTACCAAATTAGGCGGATCGTATTCATCCAAATCAACAGGTGAATTGCTGTCATTAGGAGGAACTCTCAAATCTGAACCGATGTAGTAAGCTAAATCAGGTTGAAACTCGCGAATACCTGATTTCCTAAAACTGGCATTAGCAAATTGAACTACTCGGATATTTCCCAATGTAGCAAACAGAATAACTACATACGGGATGATTGAATTATGACGCGCGTGCAATGGCCCTACTGGTGACATTTCTACCCTCATGTGTTCTTGATAGTAATAAAACTTGCCCTTTTCCCATGCTGAATCCTCAGCAAAATTCAGAAACTCTTCCCACGTCGCCTTCACCCAAATATCCGTTTCCAAAGCCTGCGTAATTGCCGAATTAGAAGTCATAATCCACCTCTACAATTTCCGTATATTCAAATTCATTCGGACTGCGCCTAACTAAAGGATAGCGCGTCCCGCCCAGTTCGATCGCATCTTCTTCACAATCAGCTTTCGGAGAATTGTACACCAGCACGTATTCCCTGCCGATGCAACTTTCCATCTCTTGAGCAACTTCTCCACGCCACTGAGTTTTTGTTACCAAAACTACCAATTGATTCGCCAACTTCGGCAGCTTATTTGCAATTTGCTTGCGATAAATCTCGTCCAAACTCCCAAAGGGAGAATCCATCACAATTGGAAACGTACTGCTATCCGGGCCCATCAAAGTATTCTTTTGACTCCACTCCCGCACGCCCTCAATAATCCCGCCGATAAACGATAAACTGAGAATTTGATTTTCTCCTGTAGAAGCGGCAACCCAAGATTCTTGTCCCGACGTATTTTCTACTAGCGTCAGTTCGTATTTATCGCTCAACTTGGGGATGTAAGGAGTAAAAGAAATTTGACTAAAAATATCTTGCACCCGCTTTTCCAACTGAGAACAAAACTGTTTTTCTAAGCGCGATCGCACTTCAGTTAGGCGATCGATCGCATCCTGAGTCGCAGCAATCCGGCGCTGGGCTAATACTTGCCTTTGCTCGTTCAGTTGCTGCTTATCGATTTGCTTGTCCAGATTCGCGATCGACGCATTCAAACTCTCAATCTGCTGCTGGTTAGAGCCTGTTTCCCGGTGCAAATCGCCAATTTTTGCCTCAATTTCATCCAAGCGCTTTTGCAAGCGGCTGACATCGCCTTCAGGAAAATTTCGCAGCTTGTTGTGAATATCGTCTAACTGCGTTTCCACCCGAGAAAGTTCGGTTCTGTCGCGACTGATATTGCCTTGCTGTCTGTCAATTTCTTCCCAAAAATCAGCCACTTGCCTATCAATTTCATTTACCCGATCGCTAATCCGAATAGTTGTTTCTTCCACATCGCCAACACCCGCCTTATCCATCCAACCACTAACCTGTTGGTGAGATTCAGAACCCTCCACTAATTCCGCACCGCAGATACACCGCTGCTGTGCTAATAACTCTTCCAAAAACGGCCGCTGAATCCCCGAAAGCAACTCGCCTTTTTCTCGTAAACCCCCGACAATAGCTTCAAATTCAACCGCCGCATCTGACAGAAATACCGCGTAACCGCGCATAGATATTGAGCGTTTTAGAGCATCTGTAGCTTCTGAAATTTGTTGCTTAAATAAATGGCGCTGCTTTTCCAATTCGTCTCGCAAATTTTGCAATTCGGCGGCACCGCCCAGTACCAGCAAATCACCGTTAACTGCTTTTCTTAACTCGCCTTGATGAATCAATTCTTGCTCAATTTCTAATTTCTTTTGCAAAAGTTGTTCTACCTCTTTTTGAGATCTTTGCTTCTCTTTCAAAAGTTTCTTAATTTCGGAACTGCCAATCATTCTTAAATCTGTTTCTAGAGACTTTCTGGCATCTCCCAAATGTCTAATCGAGCGATTCAGCACCTCTACTCCCAGCAACTCCTTAGTAGCTTCAGCAATTTCTGCTTTCTTATCGTGGCGGACAATTTGCTCGATTCGCTCTCCGTCAAAAAAGAAATATTGATGCAAACTTTCCGGCAAAATTCGTCCGATAATATCATCAGGATGCTGGGGCGGTAGCATCCAGCGGCCGTCATCTTTTGCTACCTGCATAAACAATTCGCCTTTGCTATATTCGACACTATTTTGACTTTTGTAAGCATGGCAACTGCGCCTTACTTGGTAGCGCTTGCTGTCGTGTTCAAACACGATTTCCACCCAACAAGGTACTCGTTTGCCCGGTTTGGCTTCCGCAATAGCGCGTTTATTTACTGATTGTTCTTCCGTAAAACCCGCGCTCAGATTTCCGTAAAGTCCCCAAGTAAAGGCATTCATCAAAGCTGTTTTTCCAGCACCGTTATTGCCGTGAATCACTGTAATATTTTGCGCGCCCCAGGCTAGCTTAATTTCGGGTGTTTGGCCGAAAAACTGCCTGAAATTGCACAGACTAATTGAAATCAGCTTCATACAATTGCTTCCTTAATAACTTTCAAAATGTCATCGCTAATATAGCGGGGAGCCCTCATGTACAGTTTATCTTTTTCAATTTCTAATACCCGTTCGATAATTTGTCGGACTTCGGGCGGCGCGCTAGTAATTGGTTCCTGTACGTCGCTCAATTCCTGATGAGTTTGATAAGAAGAACGATTTTCTGCTAAAATACTTGTTGGTACGGCTGCGATCGCACTATCTTCATATCTAAATGCCATAATCAGATTTTCATGCAGATTTTCAGTCATTTTTTTTCAAATATTAAAAACTAGCAACTCAAACTGCGATCGAATAATTCTCTATTCTCAAACATAAACCGAAGCTTAATAAATGTCAAATGTCTAATAGCCCGTAACGCCTCTGAATTTGCAGCAATTTCACTCTCGCTTCCCCAGCATTGTCGGCTAAATCCGCAAATTCCAAGAACCGCTTTAACTCTTTTCGCAGCAAATTGCGCTCGACTTCTAACGTTTCCCGACCTAAATCTGGAGGCAAAACTATCATGTCAAATAAAGTTGCCCTTTCCTTCCCCGGATGCGGCCGCAAAATCCGTCCCCGGCGCTGAATAAACTGGCGCGGATTGCTGCTGCTTGCTAAAATTACAGCATTGCGAATTGCTGGAATATCAACGCCTTCATCCAAACAGCGAATCGCGACTAAACCTTGCAATTCTCCACTCTCAAATTGTCGGCGCAATCGTTCTCTTTCTGCTAAAGGAGTTGCCGCAGTATAAGTGTTAACTCGGTAGCCTAATTCTGAACCCAATAACTTCGCGGTTTCTGTTAGTTGGCGGTTGTTATTTCGGCGGGCACCTCCTTCGATCGCACCGTCGCCGCAGTAAAATAAAGTATGGGCTGTGTCGAGACGGTGAATCATTAATTCTCGCAAAGCTGTTAATTTATTAGCCGCTGCCCCAATTAACCGAGCTCGCTGCATTAATAAAGTCGTTAAAGCATCGTTTTCTTCTACTTTTTCATCGCCCCAAAGCGCCCAGCCAATTTTTTTAGTTAAGTAGGAATATTTGCGGGTTTCGGCTTCTGTCAATTCTACTAAAATTGGATAGTATAAATAATGTACTAATGCTTTTTGGCGGATAGCATCAGCCAGGGTGAGTTCGGGCTGCAAAACAGGGCCGAAATAATCTAAAATAGCTTCGGTTCCTTGTTCGTCGAAATGCCTTTCTGGAGTGGCGGAAAGGGCGAGTCGCAGTCCAATATTGCGCGGCAAACTTTCTCCTAAACGCGGCGCGCCTAAGTTGTGAACTTCGTCTCCAATAATCAGGGTTTTTTCTGGGAAATAGCGCAGTTGCGATCGCAAACTATCTCCCATTAAGGTAGCATTGGTAGTGATGATTGTGAGAAATGCTTGATCGCCCGATCGCACTTCATACAAACCCCCAGCCAGCTTATTCTGCCAACTGCGGGCGCTATCAAAAGCCAAAATAGGTTTTAAACCAAATTTCTCCGATTCGCGCGCCCACTGATTCACCAGGTGGCAGTAAGGGCAAATTACGAGAAGGACTTGCAGGTTAATTTTATTGTATAATTCAGTGGCGATCGCCAGTGCAGTAATCGTCTTGCCACTACCCGTCGCCATCTTCAGCGTACCGCGTCCCTGATTCGCAAACCAATTAGCAACCGCCATTCGCTGATACTGTCGCAATTGCAGCGATGGCGGCATCTTCGGAAACCCAAATTGCGAATTATCAGCCGTTGAGCGATTCACCTTTAAATGCCGTTAGATGCAAAATTCCCTATACTCAACTTTAACTCATTTCTAATTAAAACTTAACAACTCAAACAAATTTGTCGCCGACAATTGCAAACCAGACAGCACATCCAGTACAGGTAAAATATCTTCATTCTCTTTAATCTCAGGTTCCTGCTGCGGTTTAAAAACAATTACCAATTCTTCTTCCGGGTCAATCAGCCAACCTAATTTAGTATGATTCTTGAGGCAAAACAGAATCTTATTAATTACGCGAGTTGAACTTTGCTCCGGCGATAAAATCTCAATTGTCCAATCCGGCGCAATTTCAAACCTATTTTCAATCTTTCCCTGAGAATTCAGAGGAATGCGCGGCCACTCGAACACTGCTATGTCTGGAACAATAGAACGTCCCCCAAAAGTGCAGCGCAATTCTGGAAACGCATAAGCTAATTTCTGCGGCTTGCCAACTCGATTAATAACAGATGGAAACTCGAATTGTAACGTGCTGTGTTTTCCTTGGGGCATAGCTTTTTGATAAATTTGACCGTCAACATACTCGCTAGCAGGCTTAGTCTCTGGCAATAGCAGAAACTCTTCCAGAGAAATCTTTGACGGAGACTGAATTGACGTTACCATAAGCCATTAAACCCTCAACAACTCAACTGGGCCATTAAAAATCTGCATCGCCGTCTGTTTCCCAATCCGCACAACTCTCCGATTCCACACCAGTAGGGTGCATCGCACAAACCAACAAATTTCCCCCGTAAACTTGACCGTGATAGTTGCGACAACCGCGACAAGCTGGCTGCTGCGTCGGCGAAGGGTCTACATAAGTCACCATCGACAAATCTATCTCATCAAACTCCGGGTCGAAGTCGCGGCAAATTTCAATTATCGGTTCGATAAATTCATTAAATAAACCGTCAAATTCATTGAAATAACCGTCTATGTCGTTAATCAGATTATTTTGTACTTGTTCTGTAAACTCTTCCGACATTTTTGCCAAAACGTCCAGCATTTCGACGAACTCTTCGCCCATTTCGGTGAAAAAATGCTCTACTTCAGAAACAGCATTTTCCATTACTCCAAAAAAATCTTTAGACCAATCTTCCATGAATTTGACAGCTTGCTATTACAAAATATTTTACAGACAAGTGCAGCCAGCCTCAAGTGAAGTGCTTGCACCTACTTTCAATTCTATTACCTATTGCCTGATATCCGTCCACATCTGACAGGGCAGATATTCAAAAAGGGAACTCAAGATTATTATCCTGAGTTCCCTTCATGCTTTGCTGAGCGAGCTTTTTCCTGCTTAATCCCGCTTCAGCCGCCGCAATTCCTCTTGTAAATTCTGCACCTGTTCGCGGAGCTTGTCTACGCCGCCTGTCTCTTTAGCATCTTTTGCCGAGACATCTTCTTCCTCAGAAACAATTTCAATCCGCCGAGGTTCAGCGGGTTTTTCGTTCCCAGCCGAGGCTACGGGGGGCTGCTGCTGAGCCTGTTGCACCATGTCATCAACAAAGCGGCGAGCTTCTTCCGTGGACATCTCGCCCCGCTTCACCAATTCGTCTGCCAGCTTTTGGGCTTCAGTGCGTAATTCAGTTAACTTGCTGCCAGCTTTTTCACCAGCGTAGGAAGCTAGCCCGACACCAAGGTAAACTGCTTTTTGTAAAATATCTCCGAAACCAGGCATAGGATCTACACCTCATAAAACTGGGTGAACCGGAGACCACGCCTATTACAAGCATCCCGTGTTGCTGCTACCTTCCGGTCCTGACAAGATTTGGGCGTTGGAATCGCGTGGGTCCAGTTCATAAATGAGTATAACACAGTTATTTATTCTTCAACCACACACCAGTGATAAATTTCATAAATAACGCAACCGTTCTTCACCAGCGGGTCTTCAGCGACGATCGCCTTCGCCTCATCCATCGAACCCGCCTCAAACATCAACATACCGCCGCCCCGCCTCGCCCAGTAGCCAGTTTTGGCTCGGTGTCCTTTAGAAATCAACTCTCGGACATAAGCTCTGTGAGCTGGCACGTATTGGTCAAAGACAGGTTTTTCGACAATTCCTTGCTCAATTTTGACAAACCAAGGCATTTTTATTTGGGATTTTAGATTTTATATTTTAGATTGGGAATGGGTGATCACCAATGGGATCTAGGGCAAATGCTCTCTATTCCATTTTGCACCATCCTTTCTTAACTGCGATGTTATCCGATGAACCAGTCAAAACAGCGATTTTTTATTGCCCTAGTGCCACCTCCCGATATTGAACAGCACATTACTGAGATTCAACAGTATTTTGCGGAACACTACAACAGCCGCAGTGCTTTGAATTCGCCGCCGCATATCACGCTGCAACCTCCTTTTCACTCGTTAGCGGAGGATGTTCCCAAATTAGAGGAAAGTTTGAAGGAGTTTTCGGCAAATCGGCTGTCAATTCCCGTTACTCTATCCAGTTTTGCTGCTTTCGCGCCGCGCGTCATTTACGTTGATGTTGTCAAATCGCCCGAATTGCTGGAGATTCACAAAGATTTGATGAGTTATTTGGAGGCAACTTTGGGAATAGTTGATCGAGTTTCTCAGGCTCGCCCATTTGTACCGCACATGACAGTAGCGTTTCGCGATTTAACTAAGGAGAATTTTCAAACGGCTTGGTTGGAATTCTCCGGGCGATCGCTCCACTTTGAGTTTACCGCTTCGGCGTTAACTTTACTGCTTCACGACGGCAGCCGCTGGAACATCAGCAACCAATTCCCCCTTTCCGCCTAAACTCTCTCTCTTCTTTTTCTTCCTTCGCCGACTTCGCGTCTTCGCGGTTCGTTTTCCCAAAAAAATCTTATTAGCAAATCCTGAGAAATAACATTTCCTCACTACAAACCTGTTTAAAATTAAAGACAAAATAGCCTACCGATCGCTCTTATTCGGAGTTGCAAGTGCCACAGTTCCGTAAACCGAAATTCCCGACTGTTCCAATATTTTAATTGCCGACTTAACCGTAGTACCGCTAGTGTAAATATCATCAACTAACAGCACTCGATCGCGCGGAAGGCGACGACGAAAATCTTTCCCCAAACTTAAAGCATTTTTCATTTCCGCTTGGCGCTGCTGTGGCGTCAGAGCGAATAAAGCCTGAGTATTTTTCACCCGCTCCAAACCGTGCCGCTGCAAAGGCAAACCAGTCACCTCGCAAAAACTTTCAGCCAAAAGTTCGGCCTGGTTAAAACCGCGCTCCTTGAGCTTTTCTTGATGCAGGGGAATCGGTACAACTGTTAAATTGTCTATAGCTAATTCCGGAAAACTCAGCCAAGCTTCTGCCAGCCAGCCGCCTAGAGGTTTGGCTAATTGCGGGTTGCCGTCATATTTCAAAGCTGCGATCGCGCGTTTGAGAGCCCCGCCATACTCACCCCACACAAAAACACGCTGCTGTGAATTCCAAAATCGACCGGAATCGCTTAACTGACATCGCTGAAGTTGCTTGTGACAGTACAAACAAAACTCTCCGGCGGCCGGTCGCTGACAAAGAGGACAGTTAGACTTAAGAAATAGATTGAGAAAAGATTTGACCAATCCCGTCCATTGTCGCTTGTTCATCCTAAAATTGTCGTAAGTGATTAATGGGAAAAACTTTCAACTTCAATCAGTTTCCACCGACAGGCTCGCAGCGTGAAAAACCTCTACTGGTTAGACAAAATTCAACCTTCAGACAGAGATGCAGTGGGAGAAAAAGCATTTTACTTGAGCTGTTTGCTCCAGAAAAATCATCCTGTTGTACCTGGTTTTGTCGTACCGGCTACCACATTCTGGCAGTTTTTAGAGTCGATCGAGTGCCTAGAACCGCTGTTTGCTGACTGGCCACACTCTTCACTGCACTTGAATGTCGATGAACCCAGACAATTGCAATCGATCGCCCGCAGCATCCGCCACCAAATCCTCGCCGGCAAACTGCCAGATTCACTGCTCTCCACCCTAGAGTCTGCTGTTTCTCAACTCAACTCCAAGTCAAACTTAAACTCCACAGCCTTAATTTTTCGCCCTTCCCTGACTTCCTGGAACCCGAAAACAGTGGGCATTCTGGCATCTCAGGCAGTACGGGCAGAACCCGAAGCCATTGGGGACGGACTCAAACGAGCTTGGGCAGAAATGTTCAGAGCCCGAAGTCTATTTTACTGGCAGCGGTGCGGCCTGCGGGTACAGCAAATCAATCCCGCAGTTTTGGTGCAGCCACTTCAAGAAGCCATCGCCGCGGGCGAGGTGAAAACAAAGGCGGGCGCACAGTGGGAAATCCAAGCCACCAGCGGTTTGGGATTGTCCCTCGCTAGGGGAGAAACCATCCCCGATTACTATCAAGTGCAGCCAGAAACAAGCGCGGTTAAATTCCAGCGGATCGGTTACAAAACATTAGCCTACAATCTCAAAGTCGGCGATGGTGAACCGAAAAAAAAACTGCTGCTGGGCAAGTTTGGTGCTTTCCCAATTTCCGATTCTCCATTTATAATTCCTGATTTTGCTGATTGTTGCGTGCAAGTTTTAGCGCTGGGAGAGGAAGCACAAACAGAATATGTTTTAGAGGAATCGCAACTGCAAGAAATCATTGAATTGAGTAAAAAAGCGATCGCGGAATTTGACTCGGATTTAATTTTAGAGTGGACGCTAAACCAGACAGCAAAAAGCGGCGAAGCGCAGTTTTATTTCACTCAAGTTCGTCTTGTCAAAGGGGAAAAAGTCACGCCACTAGAGGAAAATTCGAGATCCCTCCTGCAGCCAAACTCGATCGCCCCAGCCCGAACTCCTGCCATACTCAGAGGTGTGGCAGCAGCATCAGGAAAAGCCGAAGCAATTGCCCAAGTTATGACTAATTCCCACCCAGAAAACGCGGAATTCCTAGCCGGAGGCATTTTGGTAGCCCGGACAATCGAGCCGAATTGGCTGCCTTGGCTGAAGGTTGCTGCTGGGGTGGTGGCGGAACAAGGGGGCATGACAGGCCACGGCGCCATTTTAGCGAGAGAATTGGGAATTCCCGCCGTTGTGGGAGTGGCAGGGGCCACGCGGGCGATCGCCTCGGGCGATTCCGTGTTGGTAGACGGCGATAGCGGAGAAGTTTTTGCCCTCGCCCAACAGGATGCGATCGAGACAGGAGACAGCAGCCGACTTCGGGACACAGCAAAAAAGGCAAATATATACAGTACAGCAGCAAAAATGTCAATAGCCAAGCACCAATCTTCTACCTCCGATCGATCGTCCAATTGGGCGTCTAAATCTCGACAATCTGAGTCTACTCAATATGTTTGGGGTCCACCAACGGCGACTCAACTGCTAGTTAATGTCAGCCAAACAAGTTCGATTGACCGCCTCAAAAATCTGCCAATAGACGGCATCGGATTGCTGCGATCGGAATTAATGGCATTAGAAGCTTTGGACTGTCAAAACCCCAAAGTTTGGCTACAAGACGGTCGCCAATCGGAATTTGTCGATCGTATGGCGGATTGCCTCAGCTTATTTGCTGCTGCTGTTTCGCCGCGGCCAATATTTTATCGATCGCTCGATTTGCGCGAGTCAGGCGCCCACGGAAGTTTCAGTTATACCTTTGAACCAGAATTATTTGATTGGGAACTCTGCGTACTTCAAAAAGTCTGCGAGTCAGGCTATACAAATGTTAATTTAATTTTGCCTTTCGTGCGCTCAGTTGACGAGTTTATCTACTGCCGCCAGCGCTTAGAAACAGTTTGGAAAAACCGCTCAACAGAGTTTCAACTGTGGATTATGGCGGAAGTTCCTTCGGTGTTATTTTTATTGCCAGATTACGTAAAAGCCGGAGTTCAAGGAATTTCAATAGGAACCAACGATTTAACCCAATTGCTATTAGGAATTCACCGCCAATCCGACCAGGTAGCAGGTGCTTTCAACGGGCGCGATCGAGCAGTGATGAGGGCGATCGAACAATTAATCAAACAGGCCCGGGCCGCCGGCATTCCTTGCTCAATCTGCGGCGACGCTCCCGCATTGTATCCCGACACAGTTGAATCCTTCGTGCGGTGGGGAATTTCGTCTATTTCGGTCAATGTCGATGCTGCAGAACAAACTTCCAGGGCGATCGTCCGCGCCGAACAGCGCCTGCTGCTAGAAGCCGCTCGATCGATAATTAACAATTAACCACTTCCGAACGCACTTGACCCCAGAAATCCGGTTTCTACTTTAAATCATAGCTTTGGCAAGCAGCCACCCGCTCAGAAACCCGGTTTCTAGACAACCCGTGCATCCAGGACTATTAACAACTACAGAAACCCGGTTTCTAATTATATAGCAACCGCCCAGATAGTGAGGACGTTTTTAATTGGTGAAGCCCTTGCTTTTATTGCTTTTACTGCTTCTTCCTTCTTCCTTCTTCCTTCTATCCTTTACATCCGTTACATCCCGTACATTGCTCGTTGCCGAACTTCCTTCTTCCCTCTTCCTTCTTCCTTCTTCCTTCTTCCTTCTATCCTTTACATCCGTTACATCCGTTAAATAATCCGTTGCCGAACTTCCTTCTTGCTTCCACTAACATCCGATTTTAAAGCTAGGATAGAAATATCACCAATTCTTGACCCGGAGGTACAAACCGTGAAATCAAAAATTATTGCAACCGCAGCAATACTTGCCGCCCTAGCCTTTCTGCATCCTCACCCAGCATTATCTCAACCTGCAACTGACGGCGGGACAAAACCCGGATTTTGGCAACCTCAAGCCCAGGTTGACAATACTCGCAACATTACCCTCAGACTGTTAAATGAAACTGGATTAAACCTAGAATACGGTCAATCAGGTGCCAGCTTGTCATCCTTGCCCGTCGGAACCAGCAAAAACATCATTGTTCGTATCAGCAATCGCACCGGCGACATTGCCAATATTCCGATTAATACCACAGGAGGAAGCGCAACTTTGAAATACGACTATAACGTTGACTCGCAGACAAACATTGTGACGGTTCGCATCACCAGATCAGACCCCCGCACTAGGCAAGACCGCTCAGTTTATATTGATGAAAAAGGGCGAATTTACTCTTTCTAAGACTAACGCTCATCAACCCGGTTTCTCCTGATAAATTTTGCTTTTACCAGCAAGGTATCGCGGCAGAAATCGGGTTTCTAGACTAGCGTGTATAAATTCTGTCTTTCTCAAAAAGTTAGGAATCAAGTGCAGCTCACAAAGAAGCGATATTTTTGTGCAGCGGATTTGACATTTCATCCCCAAAATCAACTGCTGCTTGCAATTCGGCGCTAGTGGCGTACTGGTGCATCAGGTGGGTTTCGAGAGGATGTCAACCGCCGCATCACGGACTAATATCCGTCGTTTCTCTTGATACCTGCGCCTCGATTTCCCTCTTCTTTCGGTTTAGCTTTGTTCACTCGCAAGGGGCGCCCCATCCACTCTGCACCGTCTAATTCGGCAATTGCAGCGTCTTCTTGGGCATCCTCCATCATCTCAACAAATGCAAAACCGCGCATCCGACCGGTTTCCCTGTCGGTAGGCAAGACAACTCGCTTGACTGTGCCGTATTCTGCAAATACTGCTTTGAGGTCTTCTTCGGTGGCGCGGTAAGACAGATTTCCAATGTAGATAGTCATGTCGATCGAACTGAACTTGTTGTGCTATACATAATAACCTTTTAATTTAACTGTCAAGTGCTATCTAGCATACAACTGGGCGATCGACTCTGACTAAAAGGATTTGCCGCACTCACCAACCCTTGGTACTGGCTGCAATAGTTAGTTTAATCAAAACTCATATCCTCACTCCCCCTGCGGATGAGTGAGGATATAAGTGAGGATATAAGTTTTGGGGCGGCGAGGAATCCCACCCCTGAACAATACTTGATTTTAATCAGATCACTGATGGGTGGGCGAGGAATCACCAAGCATCTTCGGAAACAAAGCGACTAACAAGGTATAGCATTCCTAAATCATTTGTGAATTTCTTACTCCCTCAGAGCGGCTAAGGGGAGGGTTGGGGTGGGGTAAAAAATTTACGACTCCTGCAAGGATTGCTATCTAAGGGTTCATAAAGTTATAATATAAGTTAATTTAAAAAAAAATGATACAATTACATTTGATACTTTTATGATGCGACAACCTACCCAAACCATGGAAAAATGCTTTGTTAGTGATGGAAAATAGTCATATAAATAGAGAAAATAAGTAAAGAAACTAATCAAAAAAAGGGGCTAAAATAATATAATTGTCACCCCCTTCTCGCCATTTATCACAAACCTGAGAATTTATGGTCAAAACTTAAATATATTTTCAGTTTTATCAACATAACAAATTATCAATAATTAGGAAAGGCGATCGAGTTTGCATTCCGTCAACTTTCTCAGCACAAGATTTGGAACTGGTTTACACACTGCTGTTATTGTACTTCATCTATCTGAGAAAGGCTCTGCAGGAATCGCTTGTGTCTGTGCAGACTTTCTAGCGGGGACTGAGCAATTCAATCTACCCCAGTGTGGAAATCCCGTAAGGGAAAAACGCGAAAAGCCAAACTGTGACGTTTGGAAGCCCACGCCATAACTGTAATCAGTTTGGCGTTGGGAGGATGTTACTGTTTTTCCTTAGTCGATCGAGATTGACTGAGGCCCCGTGCTTTTACCGTTGGTGGGTTCGGCTGGGGGAGTAGTGTAGGAAGTTGAACCAGCTTGCTCGTCGATCCAGCTTTTAACGGGATCTTCGTGAAGGTTGAGTCGAAGCAGACCAGATAAAAATCCGCCCGCGAAGGCGATCGGCTGTTCGATCAATTCTTTCGCCATTGGGATGAGTTCGTCGAGGAACATTCAAGAGTCTCCTTGTGTTGCAGGGGTTCTACCTTAACTGTATCGTTTGTACTGCGATGCTGGCAGCAGGCTACAAAAAACCTTCCAGCGCTGAAAATGGGCGATCGGGCAATTTTTCGGCTCATGACTTACAATGCTAATCAAATTGCTGCAAAAATTTTATGTGCCGTTTGCTTGGCTACCTAGGGGAGCCGATTTTACTTGATGCTATTCTGTACAAGCCGGAACATTCCCTAATTGTGCAGAGTTACCAGCCCCGCGAAATGACTTCTGGTCTACTCAATGCTGACGGTTTTGGTATTGGTTGGTATCACCCGCACCTAGATACTGACCCGTTTACCTATAAAAATGTACAGCCAATTTGGAGCGACATTAACCTTCCGAGTATCAGTCGATACGTTGAATCTGGATGCGCGATCGGATATGTTCGCAGTGCAACTTCAGGACAAGCTGTAGATTTGAGCAACTGTCAGCCGTTTCAGAACGATCGCCTGCTGTTCGTACACAACGGCTTCGTGAAGAATTTTCGGCAAACTCTTTACAGACCAATTCGCGATCGACTCAGCGATACGCTTTATCAATCAATTAACGGCACTACAGATTCAGAGCATATTTTCGGCTTGTTTGTCAATGAATTGACAGTCGCCAATGTGACTCTAGAAGCTGCTTTGCGAAACTCGCTGAAAACTTTGGCAGAGCTAGCAAACTTTCACCAAGTAGAATTTTCAGCTAATATCATTATCAGTGACGGACACCAGCTTGTTGCCTCTCGCTTTGCTTCCCAAAAAACCCCTCCTTCCCTCTATTGGCTGCGGGACGATTTAAATTTCCCGGATTCTGTCATCATTGCTTCTGAACCTTTATTTGCTGGCAATTGGCACGAGTGCCCAGTCCAGAGCATTATCAGTACCGGAGTAGAGCGTGATATCGAAATCTATCCAATCTTGTAGAGAGGCAATTTATCGCGATTTGCAGCAGTGTCGCAGCGGCACTTTCAAGCTATTTGCAGACATCGATTATGATACTTTTTGCCGTCAAGCTCATCCTGATTTCAGTCCAGTTGGCTGGCACTTAGGTCACATTGCTTATACTGAGGATTTGTGGCTGTTGCAGCGATGTGCTGGCTTGGAACCTGTCTTTCCTCAGTATCACCAACTGTTTGCTGCTGATATTTTGCCGAAAAAACAACGGGTTTTTCTGCCGACGTTACCTGAAGTTGAATTATATCTAGACGCGGTGAGAAAAAAGGTGTTAGATTATTTGGAATTAGCACCGATCGACGAGCAAGAACGTCTCTGGCGGTTTATTATTCAGCACGAAAGCCAGCACTGCGAAACAGTTGCTTTCGTGTTGCAAATGCACAGGAAGAAGGAAGAAGGAAGAGGGAAGAAGGAACAGGGAAGAAGGAAGAAGGAAGAAGGAAGAGGGAAGAAGGAAGAAGGAAGAAGGAAGAAGGAAGAAGGAATATTAATGCCCAATTCCCAATGCCCAATGCCCAATGCCCAATTCCCAATGCCCAATTCAGCGATTGAAATTCCGGGCGGGGAATTTTACATGGGAAGCGATGCTGCTGAGGCTTTGGATAATGAGCGATCGCGCCACCTGTGTTATTTAGAAGCATACTCGATCGATCGCTATCCCGTCACTTGCCGTCAATACCAAGATTTCATGGAATCCGGCGGCTATCAAAACCCTGATTGGTGGTCAGCGGAGGGCTGGAAATGGCTGCAAGGCGAAGCCGTCTCTCAACCGCTTTACTGGTCAGAAAATCCAGCTTTCAACAACCATCCAGTTTGCGGCGTGAGTTGGTACGAAGCCGAAGCTTACTGCAACTTTGTTGGCAAGCGTTTGCCATCGGAAGCGGAATGGGAAAAAGCTGCGAGTTGGGATGCAATAAATCAAACATATCGCATCTATCCTTGGGGAGAAGAACCGCCAAACGGCAGCCTGTGCAATCACGGCAATAATATTGCCAATACCTCGCCAGTTGATGCCTTTCCCAAAGGAGCAAGTGCGTCGGGTTGCTGGGATATGTTGGGGAATGTTTGGGAGTGGACTGCTTCAACCTTTGACGCCTATCCGGGATTTGAAAGTTATCCTTACAGGGGATATTCTCAAGTTTATTTTGATGCAGAACACCGGGTTTTGAAAGGCGGGAGTTGGGCGACTTTTCCGCAGGCACTGCGATCGACCTTTCGGAATTGGTATTATCCGGGCGTGCGGCAAATTATTGCTGGTTTTCGCTGCGCTAAGTAGTTGGCTAGGTAATTATAATTACTATCAAATTTGTTTATAGTTAAAAATTTATTCATCCGACTTTTCAGCTTAACAAATTCCTTAATACTTGCATTACAAAGCTTATTTGACGAACATCAGATAAATGGCTGGAGAGGGAATTGGGAAAAAAAATTGTTTGCGAAATGCCCAAGTTTTTTCCATGTAACAAGCTCAAAGAAAACTACTTTGGTTAAGTATTCAATAATTTTTGTGGATAAATTTTAAGTTTTAATTGTGGATGCGATCGCCATTGGGTGAGACAATACAGAACGGAGAGCGGTATGAAACATCTGACTTGAGCGCGATATTTGGCAACGCGACTGCGTGCTATACCCATGTGTGCATCTAAAAATTACTTTATGAAATCCCCAAGACTGTCCGACACAACCAACTCAGCCTCAACGAAAGAAAACCGGCTGCACTTAGAGCGCCTGGTGAGCGCTGCGGCACTGACACCAGCAGAAATCAATGCTGGCAGCGATGCAGTTAGCGGGTTGACTCAAACCCCCAAATCCCTGCCTCCCAAGTATTTCTACGACGATCGCGGATCAAAGCTGTTTGAGTTGATTTGCCAGTTGCCGGAATACTACTTGACGCGCACTGAGACGGCTATTTTGCAGGGGTGCGCGGGGGCGATCGCCAATTTAACTGGCCCCTGCGAAATCGTCGAACTCGGCAGCGGCAGTTCCACCAAGACTCGCATTCTCCTCGATGCTTACAGTCAACGGGAATATCCCCTGCACTATTTGCCGATCGACATCAGTCCTACTATCCTAGAAAGCAGCGCTTGTCAACTGTTGGCAGATTATCCGTCGCTCCAGATTCACGGACTTGTCAGCACTTACGAATTAGCCTTAGCTAAAATTGCACCGTCGCCGTTGCCAACCCGAATGATTTGCTTTCTAGGCAGTACCCTCGGCAATCTCAACGCTCAAGAATGCGATTTGTTCTTCTCGCAAATTGTCGGTGCATTGCAGCCTGGAGAGTATTTTTTGCTGGGAATTGACTTGGACAAATCTAAGGATATTTTAGAGCCTGCATACGATGACAGTCAAGGAGTAACGGCAGCATTTAACTTGAATATGCTGCGACATTTAAATCGAAAATATGAGGGAAATTTTGATTTAGCACAGTTCGAGCATTGGGCTTTTTACAATCAAGAGGAATGTCAAATTGAAATGCACTTAAAAAGTAAAAAAGCGCAAACAGTGCAGTTGCGTTCTCTCAATTTAACAATTGAATTTGCAGCGGGAGAAACTATTCGCAGCGAAATATCGCGCAAGTTTAATCTCAATACTGTAAAAAAAGAACTTTCGCAGCGTGGTTTAATGCCTGTGCAGGTTTGGACAGATCCAAATCAGTGGTTTGGCTTGATGCTTTGTCAGATGTCAGTTGACAGTTGACAGTTGACAGTTGACAGTTGACAGTTGGCAGTTGCCAATTGCCAATTGCCAATTGCCAATTATTATTTGTTATTTGTTTTGAATATCTCCCAATAATCAGTAACTACTGACTACTGACTGCTGACTACTGACTAATAACGTTCGCGAGCGGGGACAGCACTATGACTACTGACTACTGACTACTGACTACTGACTACTGACTACTGACCAATTAACAAATCGGCCGCTGTCCTGGTTTGACGGCGTGAATGTACTCGCTGCCCGAGGTCGGCCATCCCCGCTTGTAATAAGCTTCCTCTGGCTTCCCCCAGCCCAACTGCAACAAAATTTCTAGAAAATCCAACTTTTCCCACTTCGAGAGACTGGCCCATTCTGTGCGCTGGGCTATAGCCTCTACATCAACCGGCTCGATCGATCGAAAATCCTTCCCGCTGTTAATGCTTAAATACAAATCCATCCCCGCAGTTACCTGCTGCCAGAATTCCAACATAGCAATCTTAGCTGCCTTCAACGTAATCAAATCAACCGGTAGAGCTATTAATTCGTCATCCACTGCCGGATAGCGTAGAGTATTGCCTTTAACCGCCATTTCCCGCCAGACAATCCCAGAAACTTGATGTTCCCGCTGGTATTCGTGCACGGCAGCCTTAAAATTTTGATAAGCAGTGAACTTCTGAACTCCCTCAGATTTGAGAAAGCGGTCAATCACGGGGTTGCCTGTAGCAGGAGTTTCAGTCAAATTGAGACGCCGCCCATGCAAGCAGGCTTGGCGCTCTTCTTCGAGGATTTTAATGAGTTCCGCCGTGCTGTAGACCTTGGACATCTTTATTGAGGCAAAATCAAGATATTGGCTGATATTCGGCTGGTTTTCTCGACTAATCTTCGGTAAAGATAGTTTTGCTGTTCTAGGCAATATTCAGTTTTGCCGTTATTCTAACTTTTCTTGCTGCTTAATTCTAGTTTGATAGTTTACAGGCGTCGAGCCGCGAAATCCCGACAGCCTCTTAAAAAAAGCAGTTAACAGGGTACTGAATCACGAACTAGACTCGAAACTGCACCGCCGACGTATCTCGCGGGATTTTTCGCCAAAAACAAAGCCCCCTCCAAGGAGGGGGCAAAACTGATTTAGAGGTTTGGGAGTTTTATTTGATGGGTCGATCGAACAACCCGAAAAAAAAGCAGCATTCGCACCTGCCGTCAACTACCAAAACTCAAATTTTCAGTCTCAAAGCTTAGTAGCGTCGAGAAGAGCGATCTTTGTCGCCCCAGCCGCCGCCGCCACCCGATGAGCGTTTGTTGTCTTCGCGAGGTTTGGCTTTGTTGACTTTCAAGTCACGGCCCATCCACTCAGCACCGTCTAAAGCTGCGATGGCTGCTGCTTCTTCTGCCTCGCTTGCCATTTCCACAAAAGCAAAACCCCGCATCCTGCCTGTTTCCCGGTCCATTGGCACTTGGACGCGGCTTACAGTACCGTACTCGGCAAATACTTCGTTGAGGTCATCTGATGTTACCTCATATGAAAGATTACCCACGTAAATCGACATAAAATCTCCAGAATCATTAGGGTGCAGAGACTTAGATTCGGAGAGACGCTTGTAAATAAACACCAACAAACTACGCAACCGAATTTAATTCTTGGAAAACCACTATAACATGAAGCCAGCAGAATCAGCAATTGGCTGTCATAATTTTCAATGTTGGGTGCCGAGCGGGCAATCGGCAACAGAAAGTATTCTTGATAAATGACATCTTACACTCTTGGCATCCTCCGGTTGGTTTCTTGCTGCGCGATCGACCTGATATCTGAAATTTTGCGTCGCTGTTACCAGGTTGATTGGGTCTGATTGAGACCAGTGCCTGAGATTCACTTATAACTAACATCACCCACTGTTCTCCTTGGACAAGCCTCCTGCCCGTTCCACCAGAGATAAATGTTTTTAGCCCAGGATTAATCTTCCGAGTCAATCTCCCATCTTCCATCTCCCGTCTCTCATCGCATCCGATTTAGCGCCCGATAATGGCGGCTCCCCAATAATTATCAAAAGAGTTATTAGCCATATCTACGCGCATTTTATACTTAGATAGCAATCCTCGCATGATTTGTGAATTTCTTACTCGCTCCCCCATCTCGCGGGGAGGGTTGGGGTGGGGTAAAAATTTTACGACTCCTGCAAGGATTGCTATCTAAGTATAATTATTTCTTTAATATTTCGATTTTATTCATTTTTTAAGGCTTTATGTAGTTTCTCTATTTGCTCTTTCTCTAAGATGATTCTCGGCTGTGATTTTTACACTAATTGCATGAAGTTTGTTTTCGATTCTACCGTATTTAAATGCCTAAAAGTTTATGTCCTGGGAAAGATGCGATCGCACTCCTACCTCCCTACCATTGTAAAAGTTGAACGTCCACAGTCCACAAAGATTGTCTAGTACAGACAGAAGCAAGCCTAGACAAAAGAGCGTGGAGCAGTTACAGAGGATTTTAAATGGTTATAAACAGTTCGTTGACCCGGCCCTTGGCTGTCGTGACGGGTGCCTCTAACGGTATCGGCTACGAACTCGCCAAACAGTTCGCTCAAAACGGCTTCGATCTCCTAGTCACCGCCACCGGAGCGAGCATCAATGAAGCGGCTCAAGCCTTTGAGGGGCTCGGTGCCAAAGTCGATACAGTGCAGGCAGACCTCGCTACCTACGACGGTGTTGAGACGCTCTACAACCAGATAAAAGCGACTAATCGGCCAGTGGATGCGATCGCAATTAATGCCGGTGTCGGCGTAGGCGGCGACTTTGCCCGCGAAACCGACTTGAAGGACGAACTAAATCTGATTAACCTCAACGTTGTCTCGTCTGTGCATTTGGCTAAACGGGTAGTTAAGGATATGGTCGATCGCGGTGAAGGACGGATTCTATTTACTTCCTCCATTGCCGCCCTGATGCCCGGCCCGTTCGAGGCAGTCTATGCAGCATCCAAAGCCTTCATCCACTCGTTTTCCGAAGGACTCCGCAATGAGTTAAAAGATACAGGTGTAACTGTCACCTCGCTCATGCCCGGCCCAACCGATACTAACTTCTTCCATCGGGCGGGAATGGACGACACAAAGGCGGGCGCCGACAAGAAAGATGATCCAGCCGAGGTTGCCAAGCAGGGATTTGAAGCCTTGATGGCCGGCAAGGACAACATCATTGCAGGTTCACTCAAGACAAAGATTCTCGCCAGCGCCAGCAAAGTTTTACCTGATACCGTTAATGCCGAAATGCACCGCCAGCTTACTGAACCGGGTTCTGCTAACAAATAATTCGCGCCCGTCTTAAGCTGTTGTGCATTTAAAACGCATATTGTATTATACAATATAACCATATTTATGAAAAGTCAATGCCGAGTAA